>NZ_FXZF01000007.1:0-142761 GCF_900169375.1 Brevibacterium sp. Mu109 | reverse complement strand
TCGTCATCCACGGCTCGAACCGTCTCCAAGCGCCCTCGTCGGTGCGGAACCAGCGCACTGACCGGTAGCGGTGCTCATCGACCCCCAGACGCCTGACCCGCACGTCGTCGACGTCAGGCAGGACCACTGCGGCGGCGCTGAGGGCGGCCTGGACCAGCCACCACGAGACGCCGTGGGCCCGGGCCACCTCGGAGGCTGCACGGCCGGAACGGATCACGGCAGAGACGACCTGGTCCCGCAGTCGGGTCGTCGAGCGTGCGTATCGCGGGATCTGCTCGGTGGCCTCGGCGAACGTGCCCCGGGCACAGGCCGGCTCCAGACAGAACCAGCGCCGCTTGGCCCACACCACCACCGCTGCGCCAGCGACGGGAACGTCCCGGACCTGCTGTGACCGGCGGGAATGGACCTTCGTCGCCAGCACGCCGCAGGACGGACAGCCCGGCGGGACGGTCGAGGCGATCACCACCCGCCGGCCCCCGTCGGGCAGGTCGACGGCATCGATGACGCGGTAATTGGGCAAGTTGAAGATCGTGCTCGCAGCATCACGCTGCGAACCAGTACTCTCGTGCACAGGCTCGTGGTCCTCTGAGATTCGGATGTCTTGACAACACCCATCACAGCAGGACCACGAGCCGTTCTACGTCAACGACGCGACGCTCCCCATCACCACGAACCGGGAAGAGCCGCTATAGCGGACCCGATGCCGATCTTCAGATTCCATTGAAGCTGGAGGAGCGCTCGCCGAGCAACTGCTGCTGCCGACGACAAATCCGGAACCGGGGTGGCCCTCGCATGGATCGAGAGCTCGACATCGCTTGCAGTCTCGACGGCGCTGACGTGCGACGCGACGATCTCGGGCCATTCGGCTTCGATCTGCCTCACGAGAGACCATCCGACCCTTCTCGCAATGCTCGAATAGTCGACGACTGGATTTGCTGAGGGAAGATGGAAGACCGTTTTGAAACAGATACTGTGAGACGGCTGGTCGTCGCCGGAGGGCCCGGAGGCTTCGGGGGCATGAGACCGAACGCTCTTCATCGACACGGGGACTCGCAAGGCCCGCGAGTGATGAACGGTCTTCTCCCTGTGCTCGTTCATCTCGCCGAAGAACAGCATGTAGAGCTTATCCGCGATCATCGCAGTGAGCTGCTCTGAGAACAGCCCAGCACTGCTTCCCGATGACGTGGAGTTCACGAAGTGCACGAAGGCGAAAGCAGTGCCGTGATACACGAGTGGAACAACTGTGCGCTGGTACTTCACAGACCGATCGCCCGTGAGAGCGGCATAGGCGGAGGACTGCTTCCGCCAGTTCTCCAGTGCAGTGGAGAAGCCGGGTGCGGCGGGGGTGGAGAGCGGAGTGAAGTCCTGCCTCCAGTCGTCGTGAGTGGGGCGGCTCGGGGCGAAGAGCAGATGGCCGTGGATATCCTCGATATACACCGAGCAGGTCAGGGCGCACGCGAGATACTCGAGTGTCGCCGTCATCACTCGATGTCGTGGAGTCCGCAAGTCCGCCTGCAGCCGCTCGACATCGATCGCGGTGCGCCCGGGCGATTGATGCAGTGAGAACTCGGTTTCCTTCGGTTCCCGGCCCCAGTGCGCTGCAGGGTCCGACGGTGGCCGCGCGCGATTGGTGCTCATGACTTCGAGCGTAACTGCCGAGCGAACGCCGTTGATACGGCCTCACACTCGAACTGGCTGGTGCTTCGATTTCGCGCGAGATACGAGGACCCGGTCCCCGGGAAGCTGGCCGTCAGCGGAGGGTCGGGTGGCTCAGTGCTTGAAGTGGACGAAGAGCCGACCGTGGTTCTTGCTGTCCTTCTCGACCCGGTGATAGCGCGCCTTGACGTCCTTGCGATCGAGATACCGCAGCACCCGCTTCTTCAGCTGTCCGCTGCCCTTGCCGGGGATGATCTCGACAGTCTTCGTCTTAGTGCGTTCCGCTTCGTCGAGGATGTCGCTCAGGGCTCGATCGATGTCAGTGCCCTTGTTGAAGATGTCGTGCAGGTCGAGCTTGAGCTTCATCTCTCCAGCGTAGACGGAGCTCCATGGGTGGGCGGGATGAGCGCGATTCACCCGATCGTCGTCCTCTGGCCATGCCATATGTCCGTGGCTGGGAATAGAGTGGACGGCGGCAGTGAGAACACTCAGCATCGGTGCTGAGTCTGAGCATCGATGCACTCGAGGAGATCCGTATGATTCGTCCGACCGTCCCCGCCGCGCTGGCAGCCGCAGCACTCGTGGTGGGGCCCGCGGCCTCGGCCACGGCGATGCCTGCACCGCAGGCTCTGTCCATGTCAGTCCTCGCGACGAGCGATGTCCACGGCCACGCCCTCAACTGGGACTACTTCACCGACTCGCCCTACCCGGCGGGTGAGGAGCTGGGCCTGGACCGGGCGAAGACCGTCGTCGACGGCATCCGTGCGGAGAAGGGCGAGGAGTCGGTCCTGCTGGTCGACAACGGCGACTCCATCCAGGGCAACCCGCTCACGTCCTACTTCTCGTCGACCGAACCGGTCACGGAGTCCGGCCTGGACCACCCGATGGCCGTGGCGAGCAATCTCATGGGCTACGACGCGCAGGTCACGGGCAACCACGAGTACAACTACGGTCTCGACATGCTCGACTACTACGAGCAGCAGACGGACTTCCCGGTGCTCGCCGCGAACGCTCTGGAGACGGCCACCGGCGAACCGCACAACGACCCCACGACGATGATCGAGCGGACCATCGACGGCGAGACCGTGCAGGTGGGCATCGTCGGACTCACCAACCCGGGCTCGCGCATCTGGGACAAGAAGCACCTCGAGGGCACGATCGAGTTCGAGGACATGGTCACCTCCGCGCAGACCTATGCGCCGCAGCTCAAGGAGCAGGGTGCGGACGTCGTCATCGCGCTCGCCCACACCGGCAAGGATCCGGCCGGCCAGCAGTGGGACGCGTCCCAGCTGCAGGAGAACATCGCGACCTCGATCGCGACGGAGGTGCCGGACATCGACGTCGTCGTCGCGGGCCACTCCCACCAGGATCAGCCCGAGGAGGTCGTCACGCAGTCGGACGGCACGCAGGCGCTCATCACCCAGCCGAACTACTGGGCCCGCTCGGTGTCCGAGGTCGAGCTCAACCTCGTGCCGGACGAGGACGGCGACGGATTCACGATCGACTGGGACGACGCCGCGCCATCGGTGACGCCGCACTACCTGCAGGGTGATGTCGCGGAGAGCCAGGAGATGGCCGATGCGATGTCGAGCTACCACGAGGAGACGGTCGACTACGTCAACCAGACGATCGCGAAGGCGTCGGAGACGATGAGCGCGAAGACCTCGCGCTACGAGGACACTGCGATCCTCGACTTCATCGGTCACGTCATGACGGAGAAGACGGAGGAGGGCCTGGCCGGCACCGACTACGAGGACCTGCCCGTGCTCGCCTAGACCTCGCCCTTCAGCCGCGACGCCGTCTTCAGCGAAGGTGACGTGACGGTCCGCGATGTGGCCGCGCTCTACGTCTTCGACAACACACTGTCCGGGGTGACGGTGAACGGGGCGGAGCTCAAGGACTACCTCGAGTACGCCGCCAGGTTCTACGATCAGGTCGACGAGGGAGCGGACTTCGATCCCGAGGAGATCTCCAACCGCTACGACGAAGCCGACGGCCGGGACATCCCCGACTATGCCTACGACGCGCTGACCGGAGTCGACTACGACATCAACATCTCGAAGCCGCTGGGCGAGCGCATCGAGAACATCCGCATGGCCGACGGCACGGAGGTCGCCGAGGACGACGAGTTCGTCCTGGCGATCAACAACTACCGCCAGTCCGGCGGCAGCGGCTACCCGGTGGACGGCCTCGATGAGGTCTACAACGAGCAGGTCGCGATCCGCGAGGCGCTCATCGACTGGGCGGTCGAGAAGCAGGTCATCGATCCGGATGATTTCCACCAGGAGAACTGGCTGCTCACCAGCGAGTCGATCGACCGCTCCGAGCCGGAGCCCACGGACGACCCGACGGACGGGCCGTCGGACGACCCGTCGGATGACCCGTCCGGCGAACCCACGGACCAGCCCTCTGATCAGCCGAGCGACGACCCCTCTGATCGGCCGGAAGACGGTGACGACGGCGATGACGGTCGTGATGACGACGGTCGTGATGATGACGGTCGCGAGGATGAGGGACGCGAGGATGACCGCGACGACGACAGCCGCCTGCCGCGGACCGGTGCGGAGTTCGTCGGTGCGATCGGCGCGGCCATCGCGCTCGCGGGCCTCGGCACCGCTGCGGTGATCGCAAGCCGCAGGCGTCGCTGAGCGTCGTTCACGACGGGCTTCGCTAGGCTCCGGCGCATGAGCGTCGAGGTTATCGTCAATCCCGTGCACCCGGAGGGCCTGCAGGCGTGTGAGCGCGTGCAGGCCCTCTGCGCACGCGCGGATGTGCCAGTGCGTGTGCGTCCGACGTCGATCGCCCGCCCGCACGGAGATCCCGGTCCCGAGGCCGCACTCACCGTGGTCATCGGCGGCGACGGCACGCTGCGCGAGGTCGCAGGCGCGGTAGTGGCGGCCCCGGGCTGGCGCGGCGCGCTGCTGCCCGTGCCGACGGGAACAGCGGATCTCTTCGCATTGAACGTCGGCATCCGGCGGACTGCTGACGGACTGAGAGTCCTGGAGGATGTGCTGGGGGGCGAGGTCACCTCTCGCTCCGTCATCCACTGCGACCTCGGGTGGGCGACGCTCGAGCGTGCAGGGGGAGGGGCCTCGGCAGGTGGTACGGCCTCGGTAGGAGGCAGGACCTCGGCGGAGCAGCCGTTCCTCGTGACCGCGGGGATCGGCCACAGCGGAGGCGCGCTCCTGCGCACGCCCGGATGGGCGAAGGACGTGGGCGGAGCCGCAGGCTACGGTGTCGGCGCGCTGACCCGGCTGACGGCGAGTCCGCTCCCAGTGACCGTCAGCGCGGGGGAGGGAGCGGACCGAGTGGACCGGGACCTCGGCGTGTGGGCCGTGGAGTTCGGGAACATCTCGCACATCCCGTACGGGATCACGGTGTTCCCCCACGGGGGAGTGCGCACAGGAGAACTCGCGGGTCTTCTCGTCGTGCCGAGCTCCGGCCGTGAGGAGTCTTCGGCGGGCGCATGGTCCTCTGTGGGCGCAAGGCCCTCTACGGGCACGAAGCCTTGTGTCCGAACGGGGTCGGTTGCACGGACTGTCTTGGGTGCTCGGTCGGTCCCTGCTGCTCGGACCGTCCCGTCGTGGGGTCGGATCTTCCAGGCGGGGATCTGTGGCGGGCACGAACGAGTCGACGACCTCGACCTCATGAGTGTCACGAGTGCGCGGGTGCGAAGCATCCGCCCTCTGCCGGTGCACCTGGACGGAGAGGCAGCGGGGCTGGTCACGTCGCTGCAGGTGCGAGTCGCACCGGAGGCCCTACCGGTCGTCGTTCCCAACAGGTGACGACGACGGGGCCTCATGCACTGAGGTTCCGATTCCACTGCTGGCAGCAGATTGCGAGGGTTCCCGCACGGCGACGATGTGATGGCACCTGCGCTCGCTACCAACACTTTCAAGAGAAAGTGTTGGCATGATTGCCTCATGGCAACACTGAGTACCGATGGAGGGACCCCGATCCCGATCGACCCGGTGCGCAGGCAGACCGGCGACTACTCCTCGGCGGTCACCGCGCCGATCGCCGCACACGACATTGTGATGGCTGCGGCCGACCTCGCCGATGTTGAGGACGCTACGAGAGCCCTCGTCGAGTTCGATGCTCATGCACGGACCGCGCTGGTCGGTGACGGAGGAGATCGCGGCGTCGCGATCGGGCCGATGTCAGCGATCCTGCTGCGCACGGAGAGTGCGTCGAGCTCGCAGATCGAGCAGCTGACGACGAGTGCGACGCAACTCGCTCTGGCTGAGCTCGATGAGACGAACGGGGCCAATGCGGAGACCGTACTCGGCAATGTGCGGGCGATGGAGGCCGCGCTGCGCCTGGCGGACGAGCTCAGTATCGATTCGGTCCTGGCGATGCATCGGGAGCTGCTGCGCCACCAGTACCTGCTGGCGGATGAGGCTGGGACGTTCCGCACAGAGCAGGTCTGGATCGGCCCCGGTGAGGCCGGTCCGCGCACTGCCCAGTTCGTCCCTCCTCACCACAGCCGGGTGGCAGACGGACTCGCCGATGTCGTCGCTTTCGCTCAGCGCGATGATCTGCCGGTGCTCGTGCAAGTCGCGATCGCTCACGCGCAGTTCGAAATCATCCATCCGTTCGTCGACGGCAATGGCCGTACAGGTCGTGCGCTTGCGCAGTCGATGATCCGGAACAAGGCGCTCCTCGTCAGTGCGACGGTGCCGATCTCCGCTGGGCTCCTCGTCGACACCGAGCGTTATTTCACAGCGCTTGACGAGTTCCGCGCCGGCGATGCAGGGCCGATCGTTCGTCGGTTCGCCGGTGCCGCGCGGATCGCTGCGACGACGGGAACAAGACTCGTCGATGACCTCGTCGGCGTGTTCACTGACTCCTGGGAGCGGCTGCAGGGGATCAGAGCACACGCGACTGCGCGTCGGCTCATCCCACACTTCATCGCGCAACCCGTCGTCAATGCGAAGCACGTCCAGACCGCGCTGGGAGTCGGCGAGATGGCGACGCTGCGTGCTCTGGACACACTGAGTGACCGAGGAGTGCTCCGTGAGCGGACCGGACGGTCGCGCGGCCGCGTGTGGGAGCATCCTGGCGTCATCGGAGTGCTCGACGAATACGCAGAGACGATCCGCCGCATGGGTCGGGGAGCCGGTCGGTGAGCTGATCGAGCCGGCTGAGGGTTCGTGTCCGTGGAAGTACGCTTTGCAGTATGAGCGAGTCATCGAGCGCGCGTGGCATGGGCGAGTCTCTGCACGTGAGCGACAACGCTGCGGTCGGCCAGTCGGGATCCAGACTGAGCGAACCCTCCGCCTCCTGGGGGCAGCTCATCGTGAGCCATCTGGAGGGCTCCCGTTCCGGCCGGGAACCCGGTGAGCGCGTTGCGTCTGGAGAGAGCCTTGCCTCTGGCGAGAGCCTCGCTCCACGTGAGAGCTCCACAGCACGCGAGAGCCCAGCCCATCGCACGAGCCTCGCGTCTGGATCCAGCCTCGAACTCGTCGGTTCGACGTACCCGGCGTGGCACTGGGCTGATGTGGACGCGGCGCTGGATTGGCTCGACGAGGATCAGATTCTGTTCGGAGTGGGCCCCGCTGTCCGCGGCCTGGCCGAACTCCTCCGGAGTGCTCCCGACGATGATCGAGCGGGTCGCGACGGGTACTTGAACGATCGCCACGGCGACGGATCGGGCCGAGTCGACTTCCAACTGGGACCAGTGCACCGATCAGCGTTCCCCGTAGGGCCGGACGAGGTGCGCTTCGTCGCGACGAACGGACTGCGCCTGATCCGGGTCGACAGGGTGCCGGTCGTCGTCTTCGCACGTGACTTCCGCGGCGACTCCCATGGCGATTCCCGAGGTGACACGGGTGTGCGGGTCGAAGTGCTGGCCGCAGACCTGCCGGCCGCCCGTTCTGCGCTCGAGAAGATCGATGCGGCGGTCTGGGCGGTCTCATCACTGCGCGGTCGAGTCGTCAGCTTCCGCACGGCGACCTCCGGCCTCTACACGGTGCAGAGTCCCTCCACGCTGCAGAGTCCCTCCACGCAGCACAGCCCCTCCGCACTGCCCAGGCCACCCGCGCTTCCCCACCCCGTGATCGACTTCGTCGAACGCCCCGGCCTCACCGCCGATGACGTCGTCCTGCCTGCCGGCCGCCTGACACGAGTCGAATCGATCGTGCTCGGAATGACGCAGAACGCTGCCGGCCTGCGGGCGGCCGGCCAGCACCTGTCGCGGAGTGTCCTCCTCCACGGCCCCGCCGGCTCCGGCAAGACCCACACGGTTCGCTACCTCCTCTCGCAGTCACCGGAGACCACCGCGTTCATCCTGCCGGGCACGTTCCTGAGCAGCCTGCGCGCAGGAGACTCGCCCACGGACGCCACGTACGTGGACGCCACGCACGCGGACAGCATGCACGGGGCCGCCAGGCGTGAGGACGGTGCGGCGGGCTTCATCCGTCAGGTGCTGGCGACCGCTCGGCAGCTCACCCCCGCGATCGTCGTGCTCGAGGACGTGGACCTGATCGACGCCGGCCACGCCGCAGACGATGCCGACCGTTCCGGCCTCGCACACGTCCTGGATGCGCTCGACGAGCTGCGCGACGACGAGGATGCGGACATCGCCGTCATCCTCACGACCCGCGACGCCGCGGCGATCCAGCAGGCGCTCGCCCGCCGTCCCCGCGTCATCGACCTGGCACTCGAGGTGCCTCAGCCCGATGTCGGTGAGCGCGAGCGGCTGCTCGCACGATCGGCTCGGGCGCTGCCGGTCACCGCCGCAGGTCTGCGGACCGCCGCCGAGGCCGCTGTCGCCACCCCCGGATCCTTCCCTCGGCACGCGGTCCGGTCAGCCGTGCTCGGCGCACTGTCGCAGGGTGCGGAGGTCGATGACGCACGACTCCTCTCAGCTGTCCGTGCGCTCATGGCGGAGCGCTATGAGCTGCGCACTGCGTCACCCGAGGCGACTGGGGACGACCGCGGGCCGACCGCGACGGAACCCCACGAATCGAGTGAGCCCAGTGAGTGGCCGTGGCCTGATGGAACTGTCGCGGAAGTCAGAGGAGCGGGCGATGTCCTCGCCGTCCTCCGTGCGCGAGAGGGCCAGCGGGATTCCTTCGGTGCGGACGGCGCGTTCCGCAGCGGCCATCACGAAGCCAACCCGGGCGGCGACGGCGGTCTCGGAGGCGACCACGGCCTCGGCGGCGGTGTTGGTTCTGCCGACCACGGCCTCGGCGGGGGTGCTGGTTTCGATGACGGCGGCCTCGGCGGCGGCCGTGGGTTCGACGACGATGATCCTGGCGAGGGTGACGGCCTTGATGGTGGGGACGGCCTCGACCACGGGGGTCGTGACGTCGAGGTGATCGACGACCTGGATGATGGGCTGTCGGGGGAGGACCTTCTGGATCTCGACCTGGATGATGAGGACTGAGCGCGCACATGGCGAAGCTGGATGCGGGAGCAGACGTGGGTGTGGACGTCGTGGTCATCGGGATGGGGCAGGCGGGGCTGTCTGCGGCGTATCACCTGCAGCGGCGTGGATTCGAGCTGGGCGAACGGATGCTGCTGCTCGACGCGAACCCGGGAACGGGGGGTGCGTGGCAGCATCGCTGGCCCAGCCTCACGCTGAAGACCGCGAACCGGGTGAACGACCTGCCGGGATGGGGACTCGAGGACGCGATCGAGGTGGACGAGGAGGTCCCCGCCGCGCAGACGGTTCCGGAGTACTACCGCGCGTACGAGGAACGGTTCGGGCTGCAGGTGATCCGACCGGTCACCGTGGACCGGGTGGAACAGCCCGGGGGAGTCGGATCTGACTTCATGGTGACCGTCAGCGGTGCGGGCGTCGGCGCCACTGCTCGCACGATCCGGGCCCGCGCGATCGTCAACGCCACGGGCACATGGGACAGGCCGCGCATCCCGTACTACCCGGGGATCGGGACGTTCGCCGGCAGGCAGCTGCACACGCGCGACTACACGCGGTCGGAGGACTTCGCCGGAGAGCGGGTGCTGGTGGTCGGGGCGGGGATCTCCGCTGTGCAGCATCTGGCGGAACTCGCGCCGGTCGCGCAGACGTCGTGGGTCACGCGGACGCGGCCGGACATCAGGAACGCGGAGTTCACGCCGGAGGTCGGGGCGGACGTGGTGGCGCGCGTGGACGAGCGGGTGCGCCAGGGACTGCCCCCGGCGTCCGTCGTGTCGAACACGGGCCTGCCGATCACTGCGGTCGAGACCGGTTCGCTGCCGCAGTGCCATCCGATGTTCGACCGGCTCGATGAGGGCGGCGCCGTGTGGGATGCACTGTCGCTGCGCTCGTGGGGGAGCGCGCCGGAAGGCCGGCGGATCGACGTCGACGTGATCCTCTGGGCGACGGGGTTCCTGCACCGGCTCGATCACCTGGCTCCGCTGGGCCTGCGGACGGAGGGCGGGGGCCTGCTGGTCGACGGTCGCGCCACCACGCGTGCTGTCCGGAACCACGGAGTGCACCTGCCGGGCTATGGCCCCAGCGCGTCGACGATCGGTGCGAATCGGGCAGGACGGTGGGTGGCGCGCGAGCTGGAGGAGTATCTGGACGCGCAGGACAGGTGAGGGCGGGGGCGCTCGCCTGCCCGCAGCTCCTCCGAACCTGGTCTGTACCTGCCTCGTACCTAGCCCACCAACTCCGTACGTACCTCGTACCTAGCCCATACCAACTCCGTACCAACTCCGTTCCTACCAACTTTCATCAGGTCGCACAGGAAAGAAGTTGTGCGGTCTGATGAAAGTCTGTGTCTCGCGTTTCGTCCGGCGGAGGACGCACGGCACATCGTCGGTATGTTGCTGTTATGAGGGTCGCGATGAGCATGTGGGCTGCCGGGCTGGCGCATGTCCTTCTGTACCTGCTGCCGTCCGTCCTGGTGTGGAACGTCCGAGTCATGGACCTGCGGTACTGGGGGATGGACATCCTCGTGCCGACCGTCGTCGCGGGGCTCGTCATCGCCGCGCACAGGTCTCGTGTCTCTCATCCCATCGCGCAGGCCGCGGTCGCACTGTGCGTGCTGGCGATCATGCAGTCGGTCATGAGCTTCCTCAGCGTCACGGTGCAGGGCGGGCTCGAAGCCGCAGCCACGTTCTCGCTGTGGGACGCGACTGCCTATCTCATCCTGGCCGGCATTCCGAGTGCGGTGGCGTTCATCCTGGTGCTCGCGGTGGCTGAGATCGATCGTCTCCTCATGACGAGGCGTGTGCGACGGGTGTCGGCTCGACACGATGTGGTGTCTCGACGCGATGCAGTGTCTCCACACGATGCCGTGTTTCGACACGATGCAGTGTGCAGTCGGCCATGAGGGATCAGCAGTTCGCAGCCGATCCTCAACAGGCGATGTGCGCCTCGCGGAGGAGCATTCGCAGTCGTGAGACATCCCAGAGGTCTGCCCACACCAGTCTCACGACGCGATAGCCCATCCGGCGGAGGGCATCCTCACGCTTCTTCTCCCGGAACAGCGGATTGTCTGCGCCGGCTGTCCCAACTGAGTGGTAGCCGGAGTACTTGATCGCCCCGTCGACCTCGATGACGACAGGCGTGCTGTCGGCGGCCACAACGAGGAAATCGACCCGCCCGATGACGGAGTCCTCGCTGTCACGGATGACGATCTGCTGGCGAATGTCCTCGATGCCCAGCTCGTTCATCCTGTGGAGGGCGATGGATTCGCTGACGCTCTCAGACGATCCAGTGGCGCTGTCGAGCGCGGCACGAGCACGGTTCACCCCGCGCAGCCCACTGCAATCGTTGATCGCTTCTGCCATCCGTTCGCGCATCCTCTGTCTGCCGTCGTGACCGTGGCGTCCTGCTGCATCGGCCAGCAGCCAGTCGCATGCGACGAGTCCATCCAGCGTGGTGCCGATGCGTGCAAGGTCGATCGCGGTGCGTGGTGCCGTCGTCACGGGCACTCCCTGCCACCGTGGAGTGCGCTGCGTGTCACCGAGCTCCGCCTGGCGCCTGACAACCCATCGCGAGGTGTACGTCCGGCGCACGTTCCACACCTCAACCCGGACGGGCGAACCCGGTGCGCCGAGGGTCAGACGAGCGTCGTACTCCCTTCCTGCCGCGTCCGTGCGGGTGCGCCTCGTGCGCTGGGGAGGAAATCCGCGTGAGAGCGGGATCCCGTGGATGATCGCCGCCGACGTCCCACCGATGACATCGTCCGGCTTGTAGAACCGATAGGCGTCGAGCACGCTCAGGTGCTCCAGCCTGCGGAGCTGCTCCGAGTCCGCGATGGACTTCTTCTGCGCGAGTGAGGAGCGGAGGTCCAGGACTGTCGGGTCGTCGATTGCTGTCTGGAAGTCCTCGTGCCGACCGCATCGTCGCGTCACGGTGAAGATTCCGCGGCTCAGACGAGTGAGGCAGCACGATCGGGCCGCGTCGACGGTTGCGCGGGGTATGCCTGCGGACGCGCACTCGCGTGCTGTGATGACGTTGTACATGTGCGGCATCGTGCCTCGATCACGAGCGCAGGGCAGCCACCCGCGATGACCTGTGGACTGGCGGCGGCTGTTCACAGGCACGACGTGCGCGAGGCGGGGCGCAGTGTTCCGGCCACGACGCGCGCACTGTCACCGATGTCCTGATGCAGAACTGTCACCGATGTATTGAGACATAACACCCGGCCTCACCATCCCGGCCTCACCTCCCGGCCTCACCTCCCGGCCTCACCTCCCGGCCTCACTTCACCACCCACCAGCTTTCATCAGGTCGCATAGGAAACAAGTTGTGCGGCCTGATGAAAGGCTGTGGCTGGTGGTCCGCGGCGGTACGCTGGTCGTATGACGACGAACCCCGATCCGCGCGAAGCTCAGACGACTGGGACCGAAAGCACCGGGAACCTGAGCGACAGCCTCCCGGCTGAACTCCTCGAACCCGACGCAGGTCAGTCCGTGGGAGGTGCGCACCCCGACTCCGCGCCCGCTCCGGCCGATGCGACAGCCCCCGCTGCGGCACCAGCGCCCACTCAGCAGGCCCCCGCCCGCACCGGCGAGTCGAAGGCCGGCCGCGCACAGGCAGAAGAGTCGAAGGGAGGCATGTCCGGTGGTGTCTGGGTGTCGCTGATCCTCGGCGCCGTCATCACCGTGCTGCTGCTGGTCTTCATCATCCAGAACAACACGGCGGCGCAGTTCCAGTACTTCGGGTGGAACTTCTCGCTCCCGCTGGGCGTCGCGATGCTCCTCGCCGCGATCGCGGGCGTGCTGGTCGCAGGAATCGTCGGCAGCGTGCGCATCTTCGTCCTCAGCCGCAGGCTCAAGAAGGTGCAGAAGGCGATCGGCGGCTGACCGCTCGCTCGTCAGACTCCGGGCCGTCCGCACATGCGGGCGGCCCGTCGTCGTCCACGGAGGTCGCCCTTCAGCGCTGACATTCGCTCACCTGCGCAACGATTGACTTGTGAACGATCGCTGAGGAGCGATATCTCTGGGGAGTGGCTCCTCTCATCGCGCTCTCGCTCAGCATCATCGCTGGTCTGGCGACCGGTCTGGGCGGCCTCATCGCGGTGTTCGGCGGAGGCATGTCGAAGCGCTTCCTCGCCGCTGCGCTCGGCTTCGCCGCCGGGGTGATGGTCTGCATCTCGCTCGTCGAGCTCATCCCCGACGCCGCGATTGATCTCCGCGCCGCAGGGGTGACCCCGTGGATGGCCCTGGTCGCCGCCCTCATCGGCGCTGTCGTGGTCCTGCTCTTCTCCGCAGCCGCACGATTCCGCAATCGCGCCGAGCTTCCCGCCAGCACAGACGCTCTCCAGAAGCGGGCCCTGCTGCGGACCGGAGTGCTCACCGCGATCGTCATCACCGTGCACAACTTCCCCGAGGGATTCGCCACGTTCCTCACCGCACTGCACGACCCGTACCTCGCTCTGCCCGTCGTCGCGGCGATCGCACTGCACAACGTGCCGGAGGGCATCGCCGTCGCCGTGCCGATCCACCACGCCACCGGATCACGGAAGCGCGCTCTGTGGGCGAGCGTCGGGTCGGGACTCGCGGAGCCTGCGGGCGCGGTGATCGGCTGGTTGCTGCTGGCACCGCTGCTCACCCCTGTCGTCCTCGCCGCAGTGCTCGCAGGCGTCGCCGGTGTCATGATCACGATCAGCGTCGCGGAGCTCCTGCCCGCAGCGATCGCGCAGAAGGAGAAGCGCACGGTCATCGCGGGCATCGCCTCCGGGGTGGTCGTCATGTGGGTGAGCCTCCAGCTCCTCACCTGACCTCACCACCCCACCTCACCCCCGCGCGAACGACCGCCGCACCACCCACCTCCTTGTTACGCTCGTCACATCATCGGCCAGGCTCCGCAGCGGGCGGCCCTTCCCCCACCCGGAGGTGTGACATGTCATCGGACGTCCTCGTCATCGGTGCCGGCCTGTCCGGCCTGGTCGCAGCGACGGAGGCCTGCGACGCGGGCGCGACCGTCACGGTGGTCGACCAGGAATCGGAGGCGGACCTCGGCGGTCAGGCTTACTGGAGCTTCGGCGGCCTGTTCCTCATCGACTCTCCCGAGCAGCGGCGCATGGGCGTCCACGACTCACTCGACCTGGCTCGCCGCGACTGGTGGGGATCCGCCCAGTTCGAGGACCACGACCGCAACCCGCGTCTATGGGCAGACGCCTACCTCGAATTCGCAGCCGGACCGAAGCGCGAATGGCTCCACCGCATGGGCGTCCGCTTCTTCCCCATCGTGGGGTGGGCCGAACGCGGCGACGGGCGCGCGCACGGGCACGGCAATTCCGTGCCCCGCTTCCACATCACATGGGGGACCGGTCCCGGCGTGCTCGCGCCCTTCGTCGCCCGAGCGAAGGACCACATCCGCGCTGGCCGCATGCGCGTGCACTTCCGGCACCGGGTCACCGACCTGGTGGTGGAGGCCGGGCGGGTGACCAGGGCCTCGGGCGCGGTGCTGTCCGACGACGGCACCGCTCGCGGTGTCGCGAGTTCGCGGGAGGTGGTGGGCGATTTCTCGCTCCGAGCGGATGCCGTGATCGTCACGAGCGGTGGGATCGGAGCCAACCACGACATGGTGCGCGCGCAGTGGCCCGAGCGGCTGGGCCGCCCTCCCGCGCACATGCTCACGGGAGTGCCCGCGTTCGTCGACGGGTCGATGATGCCGGTCGCGCGGGCGGCTGGCGCGGAACTGCTGAATCCGGATCGGATGTGGCACTACGTCGAGGGGATCGGCAACTGGGATCCGGTCTGGCCGGGGCACGGCATCCGCATCCTGCCGGGGCCGTCGTCGCTGTGGATCGATGCGCTCGGCCGGCGGCTTCCCGATCCCGCGTTCCCCGGCTTCGACACGATGTCGACGCTGCGGCATCTGCGCTGCACGGGCCACGACCATTCGTGGTTCATCCTCAATCGACGGATCATCGAGAAGGAGTTCGCCCTGTCCGGATCCGAGCAGAATCCCGACCTCACCGGGAAGTCGGTGCGGCAGCTGGCCGGGCGGCTGGGATCCGGGGCACCGGAGCCGATCGAGGCCTTCCTGCGCCACGGCGAGGACTTCGTGCAGGCGGATTCCGTGGCGGAACTGGTGGCGCGCATGAACGCGGTGAGCGCGTCCGGTTCGGAGCTGGTCGATGGGGGATCCAGTACGGCGGTCTTGGACGCGGAGGACATCGCCGAACTCATCGCGGAGCGCGACGCCCAGGTCGACAACCCGTTCGCGAAGGACCGGCAGATCCAGGCCATCCATGCGGCGCGCGGGTACCTGGGTGACAGGATCATGCGCGCGGTGCCGCCGCACCGGCTGACCGATCCCGAGGCCGGCCCCCTCATCGCTGTGCGGCTGCGGGTGCTCACGCGGAAGACCCTGGGCGGGCTGCACACGGACCTGCAGGGGAGAGTGCTGGGAAGCGGCGCGGTGATCGAGGGGCTGTTCGCGGCGGGGGAGGCCGCTGGGTTCGGTGGCGGTGGGATGCACGGCCACAACGCGCTCGAGGGGACGTTCCTGGGCGGGTGCCTGTTCTCCGGGCGGGTGGCCGGACGCGCTGCTGCCGGGCTCGACGGGTGAGCGGCCAGGTGGGAACGACGAAGGCGGGGGTGCACGTGTCCGTTCACCCCCGCCTCGGCTATCGTCGGGTTCTGCCGCTCTCAGGTCGGCTGAACTCTCAGACCGGCTGACGCATCAGGCCGACTGACCATCAGGCCCTCAGGCCATCAGGCCAGCTGGTCGATGATCTCGTTGAGCGTCTTCGACGGGCGCATGACTGCGTCGGCCTTCTCGTTGGACGGGTTGTAGTACCCACCCAGGTCGACCTCGCTGCCCTGCACGGAGAGGAGTTCGCGCGCGATGGCGTCCTCGTTCTCGCGCAGCGCCTTGGCGATCGGTGCGATCGCGTCGGCCAGCGGCTGGTCGTCGGTCTGCTTCGCGAGCTCCTCGGCCCAGAAGAGCGTGAGGTAGAAGTGGCTGCCGCGGTTGTCGATCTCGTTCACCTTGCGCGACGGCGACTTGTTCTCCTCGAGGAAGGTCGCGGTCGCGTCATCCAGCGTCGAGGCGAGCACGCCCGCACGGTCGTTGCCCTCCTTGTTCTGGAAGTGGCGGAACGATTCCGCGATCGCGAAGAACTCGCCCATGGAATCCCAGCGGAGGTGGTTCTCCTCGACGAGCTGCTGGACGTGCTTCGGAGCGGAGCCGCCCGCGCCCGTCTCGAACAGTCCGCCGCCGGCGATCAGCGGCACGACGGACAGCATCTTCGCCGAGGTCCCCAGCTCGAGGATCGGGAAGAGGTCCGTGTTGTAGTCGCGCAGGACGTTGCCGGTCACGGAGATCGTGTCCTCGCCGCGGCGGATCCGCTCGACGGACAGCTTGGTGGCCTCGATCGGCGACATGATGCGGATGTCCAGGCCATCGGTGTCGTGGTCGGCCAGGTACTCCTTGACCTTCGCGATGAGCTGCGCGTCGTGTGCGCGGTTCTCGTCCAGCCAGAACACGGCAGGCGTTCCGGACAGGCGCGCACGCTCGACGGCGAGGCGGACCCAGTCGCGGATCGGGATGTCCTTCGTCTGGCAGGCGCGCCAGATGTCACCTGCGGAGACGGCGTGGCTCATGACGACCTCGCCCGCCCCGTTGACGACCTCGACGGTGCCGTCGGCGTCCAGGACGAACGTCTTGTCGTGCGAGCCGTACTCCTCCGCCTTCTGCGCCATGAGGCCGACGTTCGGGACGGAGCCCATCGTTGTCGGGTCGAAGGCGCCGTTGGCCCTGCAGTCCTCGATGACGGCCTGGAAGACGCCGGCGTAGGAGGAGTCCGGGATGACGGCGAGGGTGTCGTGGGTGGCGTCGTCCGCGCCCCACATCTTGCCACCCACGCGGATCATCGCGGGCATGGAGGCGTCGACGATCACGTCGCTGGGGACGTGGAGGTTCGTGATGCCCTTCGAGGAGTCGACCATCGCGAGCGCCGGGCCCTCGTCGATGCCCTTGTCGATCGCGGCCTTCACACCGGCGGCCGTGTCGCCGTCCAGTGCGTCGAGGCCGGACAGGATGGCGCCGAGGCCGTCGTCGGCGGACAGACCGGCGGCGGCGAGCTGCTCACCGTAGGTCGCGAAGACCTCGGGCAGGAAGGCGCGCACGACGTAGCCGAACAGGACCGGGTCGGACACCTTCATCATGGTGGCCTTGAGGTGCACGGAGAAGAGGACTCCGGTCTTCTTGGCCTCTGCGATCTGCTCCTTGAGGAACGCGTCCAGGGCGGCGGCGTTCATGAACGTGCCGTCGACGACCTCGCCGGCGAGCACGGGGAACGACTTGAGCTCGCGTGCCTCGCCGTCGGCAGGCGTGAAGCGGACGGTGAAGGTGTCCTCTGCGGGGGAGACGACCGACTTCTCGTTCGACGCGAAGTCGTCCGAGCTCATCGTCGCGACCGAGGTCTTCGAATCGTTCGCCCACTCGCCCATCGAGTGCGGGTACTTCTTCGCGAACTGCTTGATCGCCTTGGGCGCGCGGCGGTCCGAGTTGCCCTCGCGCAGCACCGGGTTGACGGCGGAGCCCTTCACCGCGTCAAAGCGGCTGCGGACGTCCTTCTCCTCATCGGTCTGCGGATCCTCCGGGTAGTCCGGGAGGTCGAAGCCCTGCGACTGGAGCTCTGCGACTGCCGCCTTGAGCTGCGGGACGGAGGCGGAGATGTTCGGCAGCTTGATGATGTTTGCGCCGGGGGTCTTCGCCAGATCGCCCAGCTCCTTCAGCGCATCATCCTTGCGCTGGGAGTCGGTGAGCCGCTCCGGGAACTGCGAGAGGATGCGGCCGGCCAGCGAGATATCGCGGGTCTCGACCTCGACTCCTGCTGTGCGGGCGAACGCTTCGACGATCGGCTTCAGCGAATACGTGGCCAGCAGCGGAGCCTCGTCCGTGCGCGTGTACATGATCTTTGCCATGAAAGAGCATCTCCGTTTTTCGGTCGGGGTTTTATCGTCCCGAGTCTATCGGTACCCCTGCGGACTGGCATCGGCTGTCCACGTGCACCCCGCCACACCGGGCGAGGAGGCCTTCGCGGTCATCGGGCGGGGAGGTCATCGCGGGCACCGTGCCGGGCGACCGTACTGCTGCCGCGAGCCTGCTGCCGTGAACCTGTAGCCGCGAGCCACCACCATTCATCAGGCCGCACAACTTCTTTCCTATGCGGTCTGATGAAAGTTGGTAGGTGTGGAAGGGCTGGTAGTTGTGGAGGGGCTGGTAGGTGTGGAGAGGCTGGTGGGTGTGGAGGGGCTGGTGGGTGTGGAGGGGCTGTGGCGAGGCGCTACTATTCCGGTGTCCCGGTCCGCGGTCGTCCACGAGGGCGGTCGCTGCGCCGGGAGGTACGCGCGGTCGGGCCACCGATGCCGCTGATGCCGTAGATGCCGTAGATGCCGAAGACGTATGTGATTCCGCGGGTGAAACGAGGGCCGGAGCCGGATGGCGAAGCTGTACTTCCGATACGGGGCGATGAACTCCGGCAAGTCGACCGCTCTGCTGCAGGCGGCGTTCAACTACGAGGAGCGCGGTCAGCGAGTGCTGCTGGCGAAGCCGCTGATCGACACGAAGGGCGATGACCTCATCGTGTCCCGCCTGGGCGTCTCGCGCAGAGTGGACTTCCTCATCGAGCCGGACGACGACGTCGAACAGCTCTTCAAGGACGCGGTGGAGCGCGTCGACCATGACGCGCTCATCGAGACGCTCGACGATCCGGGCCTGCCGGTGAGCTGCCTGCTCATCGATGAGGCGCAGTTCCTCGACCCGGCGCAGGTCGACGGCCTCATGCGCGTCGCCGTGGACTTCCGCGTCCCGGTCATGGCCTACGGGATCCGCACCGACTTCCGCACGCGGGCGTTCCCCGGCTCCGGTCGCCTGCTGGAGACCGCGCACACGCTCGAGGAGCTCAAGACGATCTGCCGCTGCGGCAGCAAGGCGATGTTCAACGGACGCAAGATCGACGGCCGCTTCGTCTTCGCAGGCGATCAGGTCGCCATCGACGGACAGGACGTGACATACGAGTCCCTGTGCCCCGCGTGCTATCTGCGGGAGTCCGGCGGACGCCTCCGCTGACGGGGCGGGCCTCGGCCTCGGCCCCGGTCACGGCGTCAGTCCCGGTCACGGTGTCTGCCCCGGCCACCATCCCCGTCGCACATGATCCGCAGAACGACCGCGCGCACCACTGCCGCAGTCCGTCGCGCCTGGATAGGGTGGGAGCGACCCGTATCCGTTGGAAGGGACCGCTCATGCCCACTCTCGCTCACACCCTCATCAACGACGCCGATCCCACCGCGCCCCTCCTGATCCTCGGACCCTCGCTCGGCACGCACGGCTCGCAGTGGGCGGGCGTGGCCTACCGCCTCGCGGACGACTACCGCGTCGTGACCGTCGACCTCCCCGGCCACGGCCAGAGCCAGCGCATGCCGAACGTGACCATCGACGACCTCGCCGATGAGATTGTCGCCATCGCGGATTCATACGGCGCGAAGACCTTCGGCTTCGCAGGGGTGTCGATCTCCGGCGCGATCGCCCTCACCCTGGCCCTGCGCGCCCCCGACCGTCTGCGCGGAGTCGCCGCGCTGTGCACCGGAGCCTTCTTCGGGGGAGCAGAGCGCTGGGATGAGAGGATCCGCGAGGTGCGCGAGGCCGGAAGTCTCCGCCCGCTCGTCCCGGACACGGCCGGTCGCTGGTTCGCCGCGGGCTTCCTCGATGAGGACGACTCGTCGGGCCCCATCGTCCTCGAACAGCTCGCGCAGACGGATCCGGAGGGGTACATCGACTGCTGCGGTGCGCTGGCCCGCTACGACATCCGCTCCCGAGTCGGCGAGATCACCACCCCGGTGCTCTTCCTCGCCGGTTCCCAGGACCCGGGGAACACGCCCGAGGCGATGCGCGAGCTCCACGAGCAGGTCGACGGCTCCCGCTTCGCGGTCGTGCCGGATTCTGCACACCTGCCGCTCGTGGAGCACCCGGATCTCGTCTCCGACCACCTGATGGAGTTCTTCGCGTCCTCCGACGACTGACGCCGGTCCTGCGGGCCGCTTTCGTTCTGACACTCGACCTGACACCCGCTGCGGCCCGCACTTGACCTGACACCCACTGCGGGCCGCCGCACCTGACCCTCGCAGCTGACCCCCGCAGCCGACCCCCGCAGCGAGCCCCCGCGGCTGACTCTCGCCGCTGACCGTCCATGCTGATCCGACCCTCGCAGTCTGCCCCCGGATTGCGTAGGCTGACCGCCGCACACCCCGCGCCCCGGGCCGGCGATCAGCCTTGGTCTGTCTCGCCGGCAACGGGGCCTCGTCCGACGGCACGACGGCGCGATGGCAAGACGCCAAGACGGCAAGGAGACCGACGATGGCTGGCACACAACGGCGGCCCGACCCCACAACCCGCACTGCGGCCAGTTCCGGCAGGCCCCGGTACACGGCAGGCAGCGCGGACGGTCGGATCATCTCGCCCGGCTTCAAAGAACCGGGGCTCCCGAAGAGGACGATGACGATCCGCTGGGCCGGGTTCGCCGCCGGCCTCGTCGCCGCTCTCCTCATGTTCACCGTGCTGCCGGGGTCCATGGCTCCCGAGGCGAAGGTCACCGCCGCCACCGCCGCACTCATGGGCATCTGGTGGATGACCGAGGCGATCCCCATTCCCGCCACCGCTCTCGTCCCGCTGGTGGTCTTCCCGATCTTCAACGGCGTCGACCTGTCCGAGGTGGGCGGCAGCTACGGCGCGGACACGATCTTCCTCTTCATGGGCGGGTTCCTCATCGCGCTGTCCATGCAGAAGTGGAACCTCCACCGCCGGATCGCGCTGTTCGTCCTGCGCGTGATGGGCGATCGCACGAACCTCATGATCGCCGGGTTCATGATCTCCACCGGCTTCCTCTCCATGTGGGTGTCGAACACGGCGACCGCTGTGCTCATGCTCCCGATCGGCCTGTCCGTGCTGCTGCTCGTCAACGAGACGATGGAGCGCTCCGGCGACGTGGGCTCTCTTGCGGCGGAGGGGGAGACGGCGGCAGACGGCTCGAAGGCGAAGTCCGGCGCAGACGCTGGGAGCACAGACGCTGGGACCGCAAGCACCGGGACCGCAGACACAGACACCGCAGCCTCTGACACCGCAGACACCGGAACCGCCGAACCCGACAACAGCTCGGGATCCTCGATCAAGAGCTCGGTCCTCCAGTCGAAGTTCGGCACGTCGCTCATGCTCGCGATCGCCTACTCCGCGTCGATCGGGTCGCTCGGCACGATCATCGGCACTCCGCCCAACACGTTCCTCGTCGGCTACCTCCAGGACAACCACGGCATCTCGATCGGCTTCGGCCAGTGGATGCTCGTGGGCGTGCCCATCGCCGTAGTCATGATGATCGTCGCGTGGTTCCTCCTCACACAGGTGTTCTTCCGCCCGGAGGTCAAGCGGATCCCCGGTGGCCGGAAACTCGTCGAGGACGAGCTCGCGAAGCTGGGTCCCATGTCCAGGCCCGAATGGATGGTCCTCACCGTCTTCGTGCTCGCCGCGCTGTCGTGGATCCTCATCCCCACGATCTTCGACCCGGCGCCCATCTCCGATGCGGGCATCGCGATGACGGTCGGGCTTCTCCTGTTCATCCTCCCGGCGGGAGCCGAGCGGGGCGTGCGCCTGCTCGACTGGGACACAGCCGTCGACATGCCGTGGGGCGTCCTCCTGCTGTTCGGCGGCGGACTCGCGCTGTCGGGCCAGTTCACCAGCTCGGGTCTCACCGAATCGATCGGCAACGCGGTGGAGGGCTTCTCCGGCATCCCGATCATCGTCCTCGTCGCTGTGCTGGCGTTCGCGATCCTCTTCCTCACGGAGATCACGTCCAACACCGCGACCGCGGCCACGTTCATCCCGGTCGTCGGCGGCGTGGCGCTGGGCATCGGCGCGGACCCGCTGATCCTGACGGTTCCGGTCGCGCTCGCAGCCACCTGCGCGTTCATGCTGCCGGTCGCCACCCCGCCCAACGCCGTGGCGTTCGGATCCGGCTACGTGACCATCGGACAGATGGTGAAGGGTGGGTTCTGGATCAACATGATCTCCCTCGTCGTCATCACTCTGGCCACAATGACGCTCGCAGTCGCGGTCTTCGGCATCGTGTACTGAGCCGTCCGCCTGACGGTCACCCCGTGCCTCGCGCCCCGGGCGGTGGGTACGGTGACGGGGGCGCTCGGACGCCCGCGGCTTCCGCACCGGCCACGGCACATCGAGCGCTCCCGTCACGTATCCGCCGACCCCTGGAGCTCCCGTCCCATGACACAGTCGACTGCCGTTCCGGCTCCGTCCGCGGGCTCCGTGCCCCGCCTGTTCGAGCCCATCACCCTGCGCAGCCTCACGGTGAAGAACCGAGTCTGGCTGCCGCCGATGTGCCAGTACTCGTGTTTCGCGGGCGACGGCGTCCCCACCGACTGGCACCTCGTGCACCTGGGCGCTCGCGCGCAGGGCGGGTTCGGCCTCGTCATCGCGGAGGCGTCCGCAGTGGATCCCGACGGCCGGATCTCCCCGAACGACGCGGGCATCTGGAACGACGAGCAGGCCGAGGCATGGCAGCGCGTCGTCGACTTCGTCCACTCGCAGGACGCTGCCATCGCGATCCAGCTGGCCCACGCCGGCCGCAAGGCCAGCACGCACCCCAACTTCTACGGCGGCCCCAAGGGCGTCATCGCCCAGGCCGACGGCGGCTGGCAGCCGATCGCACCCAGCGCTGAGCAGTACCCGGGCCTCGCGACCCCCACAGAGATGACGACTGACGACATCGCCGAGGTCGTCGACGCCTTCGCAGCCGGCGCCCGCCGAGCCGTGGCCGCCGGCTTCGACGCCGTGGAGCTCCACGGGGCGCACGGCTACCTCCTCCACTCGTTCCTGTCGCCGCTCTCGAACCACCGTACGGACGAGTACGGAGGCGACTTCGAGGGCCGCACCCGCCTGGTGCGCGAGGTTTACGCCGCCGTCCGCGAAGCGGTGGGGGAGGACATGCCCGTCTTCGTCCGGCTGTCCGCCTCGGAATGGCCGGAGGACGACTGGGAGGACCAGGGCTTCGACGTCGAGCAGGCCGCCGAGCTGTCCGCGTTGCTCACCGCCGAGGGCTGCGACCTCATCGACGTCTCATCGTCCGGCAACGTGCCGGCGAACATCCCGGTGGGGCCCGGATACCAGGTGCCGCTGGCCGGTGAGATCGCCGCGACGGGCGCCACCACGGGAGCAGTCGGACTTCTGACCGAGGCGACCCAGGCGGAGCAGGTGCTGGTGTCCGGTGACGCGGACGTCGTCTTCATCGGCCGAGCCGCACTGCGGGACCCCGCGTGGCCGCAGCGCGCCGCGTTCGATCTGGGCATGGACTGGCGCGAGGCTCCCTACCCCGCCCAGTACACACGAGGCGCCTTCCGCGCGAGCCACTGAGGCGCACTGGTGGTCGCCCTGGCGGCGTCGCGCCGGGGCGGGCTGCGCCAGCCGTCCATCCGCTCGCATCGAGTGAGTGCAACCTGGTCCACCCGAGCGCTGGAATGGACCAGGTTGTACTCACTCGCCGAGGCCTCGGCGGGATCCGGGGTCAGGGTCCCCTCGGGTCGGGCCGCGCTTGGTTGCGTCTTCCGACGAGAAGGCGGCTGGTGCGCCGGAACCGTCTGCCGCCGAGGCCCCGGCCGGTGAGCCGGAACTGTCCGTCGCCGAACCCTCCGCCGCCGAGGCCCCGGTTGGGTCGGTGCCCTTCCCCCGACTCAGCTCCAGGCCGATGACCCCAACAATGATGAGCGCGAGGAAGGCGATCTTGGCCGGGCCGAACGGTTCGCCCTCGATCCCCGACCAGATCGCGGTGACGGAGGCTCCGACCCCCACCCAGATGGCGTAGGCGGTCCCCATGGGGATGACCTTCATCGCCCGCTGCAGGCCCCAGACGGAACCGGTCAGTCCCAGCAGGAAGACGATCGCATTGACGGGGTCGAGAATGTCCGACAGGGCGTGCGCCCAGACGGCTTCCAGCGAGCCGGACAGGATGAGCAGGATCCAATGCATGTCAGCTCACCGCCTGGAGGCCGACGACCCCGGTCAGCAGGATCGCAGCGAAGACCGCGCGGATCCAGGTGAGCGACTCCTCGCGGCGGTGGATCGCGAAGGCGAGAGTCGTGATGGCGCCGATCCCCACCCACACGGCGTAGCCGGTGCCCACCGGGATGGTGCCCAGTGCGAGGGCGAGGCCGCCCATGGAGATGGTCGTCCCCACGAGGAACAGGACGATGCGTCTGCGCATCCGCAGGTGGCCGGCGGCGAGCGCGTAGGCCCACATGGTCTCGAACGCGCCGGAGCAGATCAGCACGGCCCACGCGAGGGCGGGCGGAAGGACAAGGGACACGAGTTTCCTCCTGCGGCCGTCTTGTCGCGAGTGCGGGTACGGCTCCCTCGTCCGCCGGCGGGGTCCTCCGCCTGCACAGGACGGTAGCAAACGCCTAGGGTGATGGCATGGACATCTCGACGCGCGAATTCTCAGGGTTCACCATCCGATCCATCTCCGTCTCGGAGATGCAGAATAACGTCTACCTGGTCACCGCTGAGGGAGCCGACTCCCATGTGCTGGTCGACGCCGCGGATGACCTCCCCGCGATCCAGGAGCTCATCAGCGCTGCCGGCGGGGGAGAGGTCGACGCGATCCTCACGACGCACCGGCACTGGGACCACGTCCGCGCGCTCAAGGACGCCGCCCAGACACTCACGGAGCGCACGATCGCGGGCGTCGACGACGCAGAGGCGATCACGGAGGAATCAGGCGCTCCCATCGCAGAGACGGTGGCGAACGAGGACGTCCTGGTCGTGGGCGGGCTGTCCTTCGCCTGCGTCGCGCTGCGCGGCCACACTCCCGGCTCCATCGCGTTCGTCCTCTCGGATGAGGACGGTCAGGACGTGATCCTCTCCGGCGACTCGCTCTTCCCCGGCGGTCCCGGCAAGACCTGGTCGGACGAGGACTTCGACTCCCTCATGGACGACCTCGAGGAGCGCGTCTTCGGCCGCTTCGCCGACGAGGCGCAGGTGCTGCCCGGCCACGGTGACGGGACCACCCTGGGTGCGGAGCGCCCCCACCTCGCGGAATGGCGCGCTCGCCGCTGGTGAGGCGAGCCGGCTGGACTCACGCCGCCCCGCCGCTCACAGCGCCGCGCTGAACCCCAGACCCCACAGCGCCCACACGGCGGTGAGCGCGCAGAGGGCGATCGGCAGGGCGCGGACCTCCGTGATGACCTCCCCGCTGCCACCGGTCCCCGCTGGGGAGTCGGCCTGGAGCCAGACCCGCTGGGCTGCTTCGAGACGTTCGATCTCCGAGGGCGTGTGCTCCTCGACGACGCCGCGCGACAGTCCTTCGCGACGTGCGCGTCGGCCGGAGTTCGGCAGCGCCCACACGCCGATCTTCTTGCCCGAGTCGGTCTCGAGGGTGACGCCCAGACGGCGGTCGATGTCCACGATGCGTGCGAAGGGCACGTCGTAGGTCCGCACGATGTTGATGACGAGCACCCCGTCGGGCCGCAGGGTCGCACGTGGCCTGAGGTAGCAGGTCCACGCCAGGACGGCGATGAACGCCGGCAGGCCCAGCATGCTCACAGCGGCCGTCGCGGGAACCTGCAGGACGATGAGTATCGCGACCACCGCCGCAGCCCCGATCGCGACCCAGCCGATGGTCGCGGCACTGCTCGTCCGCAGATCGAGACTGCCATCCCGACCGCTCTCGCGACCTGTCTGACCTGGGGTTCCACTGCCGCGTCCGGGTGGTGAGGACTCCTGTCCCGAAGTGTGATCGTCGTCATGCTCCATGCGCCCGAGTGTATGTCCATACACGTGTAGTTACGAATGAGTAACGATGGTCTGTGAGCCGCCTCTCAGTGTGTGCTGTGACACATCAGAGTCTTAGAGTTCTATCAATTCATGCCCTGTGCATGAATCGCTCAAGCGAGTGTGAGGAGGGGCCGCAAGGCCCCTTCGAGCCGCTCGGGCGATGACGAACCCACATGACGATCGGGAGACGAAGTGAACAAGCGCTACTTGGGCATCGGTGCCGGCCTCGCAGCTGCGGCCATGGTGCTGTCCGGCTGCACACCCCCTGGCGGCAGCGACGGCGGCGACGGCGGAGGAGAAGGCGGCGGCGAAGGCAGCTCGGTCCTCAACGTCGGCTGGAACGAATCGTTCCGGTCGATGAACACGGAGACCACGAACGGCAACGCCGTGTCCAACTCGATCGTCACCTACCTGATGAACGAGAACTTCAAGTACTACGACGACAACCTCGAGCTGCAGGACGGCAACCTCGGCACCGTGGAGAAGGTCTCCGACGATCCGCTCGAGGTGAAGTACACCTTCGCGGACGACGCGACATGGTCAGACGGCACACCCGTGGATGCGGCGGACATCGTGCTGCACTGGGCCGCGAAGTCGCAGAAGTACAACACGGAGTCCGAGGAGGACGTCGCCGAGGAGCGCGATGACGAGGGTGAGGTCACCGAACAGGACGAGGGCAACGTCTTCTTCGACTCCGCCAGCCCCGGCGCCGCACTGATCGAGGAGTTCCCGGAGATCTCCGAGGACGGCAAGTCGGTCACCTTCGCGTACTCCAGGCCCTTCGCGGACTGGGAGATCGAGCTCGGCCTCGGCGCGGACGGCATCGGCCTGCCGGCGCACATCGTCGCGAAGAAGGCTCTGGGCGAAGAGGATCCGGAGGCCGCGAAGCAGGCCGTGCTGGATGCCTTCGAGAACGAGGATGCCGACGCACTGTCGAAGATCGCGAACACATGGAACACGGGCTTCAACTTCACATCGATGCCCGAAGACACGGATCTCCTCGTCCACAACGGCCCGTACAAGATGACGGACTTCGCGGAGGGCCAGCACCTCACGCTCGAGGCGGATGAGAACTACACCGGTCCGACTGAGGTGGGCGTCGATCAGGTGACCTACCGCATCAACGGCGATCCGATGGCCGCCGTGCAGGCTGTGGAGAACGGTGAGATGGACCTCATCCAGCCCCAGTCGACCGCTGACGTGCTGTCCGCGGCGGAGGAGCTCGAGGGCGTCACGGTCGAGACGGAGGACGGCGCGACCTACGAGCACGTCGACCTGATGTTCGACAACGGCGGTCCCTTCGACCCCGAGTCGTACGGCGGGGATGAGGAGACGGCCAAGCTGGTCCGCCAGGCGTTCCTCAAGACGATCCCGCGCGAGCAGATCCTCGACACCCTCATCACCCCCCTCAACAGTGAGGCGCAGATCCGCAACTCGTACACGATGGTCGCGGGGTCGCCCATGTATGACGGCATCGTCGAGGCCAACGGAATGGCGGAGGCGTTCCCCGGAGCGGACGTCGAGGGCGCGGCTGAGCTGCTCGAGGAGGCAGGCGTCGATTCCCCGACCGTGCGATTCCTGTACGACGACACGAACTCGCGCCGTGAACAGCAGTTCACTCTCATCCAGGAGCAGGCTGAGGAAGCCGGCTTCGAGATCGTCAACGAGGGCGACGTGAACTGGGGATCCCGCATGGGCGACGGGACGTACGACGCCTCGCTGTTCGGCTGGCAGTCGACGTCCACGGGCGTCACCGAATCGGATGCGAACTTCCGGACCGGTCAGCAGAACAACTTCGGCGGCTTCTCGAACGAGGAGGTCGACGGGCTCTACGACGAGCTGCAGACCGAGACGGATCCGGCGAAGCAGGAGGAGATCCTCGCCGAGGTCGAGACGATCCTGGTCGACGAGGCCTTCGGTGTGACGCTGTTCCAGCACCCGGAGCTGACCATCTACAGCGACCGTGTGCAGAACGTCTCCAGCACGACTGTCTCGCCCACGATGTTCTGGAACTACTGGGACTGGCAGGTCAGCTGAGCGCCTGACGGGTCCGCCCGTCGGCTTCTCGGAATGACCGAAACCCCGTGGAATCCTCCGGTGGCGGGGGCGCTGCGATCCAGCGCTCCCGCCATCGGAGTGCCCACCGAAGAGAACCGTGAAGCGAAATGATCAGATTCCTCCTCAGGCGGACTCTTTCGACCGCGCTCGTCCTGCTGGTCGTCACCTTCGTCCTCTACCTGCTCCTCGACTACACCCTCGACTACTTCTTCGATCTGCGGCAGAGCACGGCGCCGAACATCGGCCAGCTGTACGAATCACGGGCGCAGCTGCTGAACCTCGACACACCGGCGGTGGTGAGGTACTTCCAGTGGCTGGCGGGAGCGTCCGGATGCCTCGTCGGCATGTGCGACCTCGGTACCGCGTGGTATTTGGGCCAGGACGTCACCAGCCAGCTGCCCGGCGCGATCGCCAACACCATCAAGCTGGTCACCGCGGCGACCGTCTTCGCCATCCTGATCGGCATCTTCATCGGACTGGTGTCCGCGATCCGGCAGTACTCCGGATTCGACTACTTCATCACCTTCCTCAGCTTCCTCATGTACTCGCTGCCCGTGTTCTGGGTGGCAGTGCTGCTGAAGCAGTACGGCGCCATCGAGTTCAACAACTTCCTGGGCGATCCGGTGGTGGGCTGGGGCACGATCATCACCTTGTCGGTGGTCTCCGGTCTCATCTGGATGGGTGCGCTGGGCGGTGACGGGAAGCGGCGGCTCTACGTGCTCATCGGCGCGACGGCGGTGACGTTCGCAGTCGTCTACTTCATCCTCGCCACCGGGTGGCTGAACAACCCGTCGCTCGGCATCGTCGGCGTCGGACTCACCGGCCTCGCGGCCGCCGTGGTCGTGACATATCTGTCCACCGGCCTCGCGAATCGACGGGCACTCTGGACGTCGCTCGGCGTCGCGGTGGTCGGCATCGGCCTGTACATGCCGCTCCAGAACCTGTTCTGGTACGTCGAGATGTCCTGGCTGTGGATGCTCCTCCTGCTGGCCGTCGCCATCGGCATCGGCCTTGCAGTGGGCCTCGCGTTCCGCGGGCGGGACCCGTGGGTGTCAGCACGCACCGGAGCATTCGTCGCCGTCGTCATGAGCTTCTTCGTCTTCGTCGACCGGATGTTCCAGGGGTGGGGCGACTACAACCGGGAGCCGGCGATCAACGGTCGCCCCATCGCGACGATCGGCGCGCAGACGCCGAACCTGTCCGGTGACTTCTGGATGACCAACCTCGACTCGTTCACCCACCTCCTGCTGCCGTCGATCGCACTCATCCTCATCTCCATCGCGTCCTACACGCGGTACACGCGCGGTTCGATGCTCGAGGTGCTGGGCCAGGACTACATCCGCACGGCCCGCGCCAAGGGACTGCCGGAGCGGACGGTCGTGATGCGGCACGCGCTGCGCAACGCCTTGCTCCCCCTGGCCTCCGTGGTCCCCGTCGACATCATCACGATGATCGGCGGCGCGGTCATCACGGAGACGATCTTCGGATGGGCCGGGATGGGCAAGCTCTTCATCGACTCGATGAATCGCAATGAGCTCGACCCGATCATGGCCTACATCGTCATCACCGGACTGCTGGCAGTCGTGGCGAACCTCGTCGCAGACTTCCTCTATGCAGTCCTCGACCCACGGATTCGGGTGAATGCCTGATGAGCACCACACCTCCCACATCAGTCCCGGATCGTCCGGGAGACCAGCCGTCGCCAGGACAGCCCTCAACAGGCCAGTCGTCGACGGACCAGGCGCCGATGTCGATCGAGAGCCGTGAGACCGAGGGGCTGAGTCAGGGCGCGATCGTCCGGCGCAAGTTCTTCGGCCACAAGGGTGCGATGGCGGGCATGATCGTGCTCGCCGCGATCGCCGTCTTCGCGTACTCCGCGCAGGGCTTCGGCCCGATCCCGGGCTGGTGGATCCACAACCACACCAGCTCCGGACCGATCGTGAACCCCGCCGGAGCTCCGACCTGGTCGCTCGCCGATCCGTTCGCGTTCGGCCAGCACCCGTTCGGCCAGGACACCATCGGCCGTGACAATTTCGCCCGCGTCATGAAGGGCGTCCAGATATCCCTCATGGTCATGGTGATCATCGGCGTCGTCGCCCTGGTGCTCGGCACCGTGATCGGTGCCCTCGCCGGCTACTACCGCGGCAGGGTCGACGCCTTCCTCATGCGGGTCACGGACGGATTCATCATCCTGCCGACCATCGTCGTCGGATCGATCCTCGGCAAGCTCGTGAGCGGTCCGAACTTCTCCCTGTTCGGCCTGTCGTCGGCCACCTACATGGCACCGGCGCTGGCCGTCGTCCTGGGCGCGATCCTCTGGACCAGCCTCGCGCGCCTGGTCCGCGGCGAGTTCCTCGCACTGCGCGAACGCGAGTTCGTCGATTCGGCCCGCGTCGCCGGCGCCGGCGACTTCCGGATCATCACCAAGCACATGCTGCCCAACACGATGGGCGTCATCATCGTGAACACCACGCTGCTCATGAGCCAGGCGATCGTGCTCGAGGCGGCACTGAGCTTCCTCGGATTCGGCATCCGCGCACCGCAGGTGTCCCTGGGCCAGCTCATCAACGAGTACCAGTCGGCCTTCGCCTCGCGTCCCTGGCTGTTCTGGTGGGCGGGCCTCTTCATCATCCTCATCGCGCTGTGCGTGAACTTCATCGGCGACGGACTGCGCGACGCGTTCGATCCGCGCATGAAGACCGTGCCGTCGCTGCGGAAGATGAATCGTGCCGAACGTCGCGCAGGTCGCGGCGGCACCCAGCAGAAGACCGCTGCGCAGTCGACCACCACTGCGACGGCGCCGAGGCCGGACACGGACGCGCGTGCGTCCGGACCGGACTCGGGAGACACAGGGGACGAACCGGGCAGCACAGGAAAGGGGGCGAGCCACTGATGGCGACACAGCGTGAGACGCAGCAGGAGGAACCGCTGCAGAAGGACGTGATCCTCTCCGTGCGCGATCTGGGGGTGCGCTTCTGGGTCAACGACGAATGGATGACCGCTGCGGAGGGCCTCACGTACGACGTGCGCAAGGGCGAGGTCCTGGCGATCGTGGGCGAGTCCGGTTCGGGCAAGTCGCAGTCGTCGATGTCGCTCATGGGACTGGTGCCGAAGAACGGCAGGGCGAGCGGTTCCGCGCAGCTCGACGGGCGCGAGCTCATCGGCATGCGCGAGGACCAGATGCAGAAGGTCCGGGGCAACGACATCTCCGTGATCTTCCAGGAGCCGATGACTGCCCTCAACCCCGTCTACACGGCCGGGTTCCAGATTTCCGAGACCCTGCGCGTGCACAACGTCATGGGCCCGCGCGAGGCGAAGGCGGAGGCCCTGCGACTCCTGCGCCTGGTCGAGATGCCGGACCCGGAGGAGCGCTACGACTCGTTCCCGCACCAGCTGTCCGGCGGCCAGCGGCAGCGCGTCATGATCGCACAGGCGCTCGCGTGCGAACCGCGCCTGCTCATCGCAGACGAGCCGACCACCGCGCTGGACGTCACGGTCCAGGCGGAGATCCTCAAGCTCATGCGGGACCTGCGGGAGAAGGTCGACGCCGGCATCATCCTCATCACGCACGATATGGGCGTGGTCGCGGACATGGCCGACCGCATCCTCGTCATGAAGCAGGGTCGGGTCGTCGAGGAGGGCACCGCCACCCAGATCTTCACCGACCCGCAGCACGACTACACGAAGCAGCTGCTGGCGGCCGTGCCGCACCTGGGGTCGCGCTCCGAGGAGCGGGCCTTCGGTTCCGGCGCGGACAACCTGGAGTACGTCGACGACCTCGCAGCGATCCCGCTCGATTCGAATGATACGTACGAGCATCCGGGCGGTCGGATACAGATCGACAATGCCGCGCTGAAGCTGGCGGGAGCGACGGTCGAGTACCCATCCGTCGGCCGGAAGAAGGCCTTCCAGGCGGCCAAGCGGATCGACCTGCAGATCGCTCCGGGCGAGGTGGTGGGCCTCGTGGGGGAGTCGGGCTCCGGCAAGACGACGATCGGCCGCGCGGCAGTGGGGCTCATCCCCGTCGTCGAGGGCTCGCTGACCGTCGGCGGTGTGGAGATCGCGGGCAAGACCAACAAGCAGCTGCGCGACGTCCGCAAGACCGTGGGGTTCGTGTTCCAGGACCCCGGCTCGTCGCTCAACCCGCGCCTGCCGGTGGGGGAGTCGATCGGCGAGCCGATGTTCCTCCACGAGGGTCTCAAGGGCCCTGCCCTCAGCAGCAGGGTCGAGGAGCTGCTGGACTCGGTGGAGCTGCCGAGCTCGATGCGCAACCGGTACCCGCACGAGTTCTCCGGCGGACAGCGACAGCGGATCGGCATCGCCCGCGCACTCGCGCTCAAGCCGCGCCTGCTCATCGCGGATGAGCCGACCTCGGCACTGGACGTATCCGTTCAGGACAAGGTACTCGCGCTCTTCAGGAACCTGCAGGAGGAGTACGGGTTCGCGTGCCTGTTCATCAGCCACGACCTCGCGGTCGTGGAGATGGTCGCGAGCCGCATCGCCGTCATGCGGCACGGCCACCTGCTCGAGGTCGGACCGTCGGCCGATGTCGTGGCGGCACCGCGCCATCCGTACACCCAGAGGCTGCTGGCCGCCGTCCCCGTGCCGGACCCGGCCGAGCAGCGCCGTCGGCGCGAGGCGCGTGACGCGCTGCTCGTCTCCGGTTCGGAGGACCTCGCCGGCTGAGGAGGAAAGCACCGACGAACGTGCTCGTGAGCGCCTCAGCGCCGCCTGTTCCACGCCCCGCGGGGCACCGCAGGCGGGGTTGGGGCGCTCTGGCGCATATAATCGTCTTCGGCGCCCCCGCCAACGAACTCGAAAGCGAGCTTATGACGCTACACTCCTCCCGCCGTTCCGACCGCCGCAACGTCGCCATCGTCGCGCACGTCGACCACGGCAAGACGACTCTGGTCAACGCGATGCTCACTCAGGCCGGCGTGTTCGGCGATCACGGTGACGTCGTCGACCGCGTCATGGACTCCGGCGATCTGGAGAAGGAGAAGGGGATCACGATCCTCGCGAAGAACACCTCCATCTCCTACGCCGGCCCGTCGACGGACGAACCGATCATCATCAACGTCATCGACACCCCCGGCCACGCCGACTTCGGCGGCGAGGTGGAGCGCGGACTGTCGATGGTCGACGGTGTCGTCCTGCTCGTCGATTCCTCCGAGGGCCCCCTCCCGCAGACCCGCTTCGTGCTCCGCAAGGCGCTGGCGGCCCAGAAGCCGGTGATCCTCGTCGTCAACAAGACGGATCGCCCCGACGCCCGCATCGAGTACGTGCTCGACGAGGCGCAGGACCTGCTGCTGGGACTGGCCTCCGACCTCGCGGAAGAGGTCGAGGACTTCGACGCGGACGTCGTCCTCGACGTGCCGGTCGTCTACGCCGCCGCGAAGGCGGGACGGGCCTCGCTCGAACGCCCCGCGGACGGCTCCGTCCCGGACAGCGAGGACCTCGAGCCCCTCTTCAAGACGATCCTCGAGCACATCCCCGCTCCGGCGTACAACGACGACGGCGTGCTCCAGGCACACGTCACGAACCTCGACGCGTCCCCGTTCCTGGGCCGCCTCGCCCTGCTGCGCATCTACGGCGGCACCCTGCACAAGGGCCAGCAGGTCGCCTGGGTGCACTCGGACGGGCAGACCACCACCGCCAAGGTCTCGGAGCTGCTGGAGACCAAGGGGCTGGAGCGCGTTCCGGCGACCCAGGCCTCGGCGGGCGACATCGTCGCGATCGCCGGCATCCCGGAGATCAGCATCGGCGACACGATCACGGACATCGACGATCCCCGCCCCATGCCGGGCATCACGATCGACGACCCGGCGATCTCGATGACGATCGGCATCAACACCTCCCCGCTCGCCGGCCGTGAGAAGGGCACGAAGGTCACCGCCCGTCAGGTGAAGGACCGCCTGGACCAGGAGCTGGTCGGCAACGTCTCGCTGCAGGTGCTGCCCACGGAGCGCCCCGACTCGTGGGAGGTCCAGGGCCGCGGCGAGCTCGCGCTGGCGATCCTCGTCGAGCAGATGCGCCGCGAGGGCTTCGAGCTCACCGTCGGCAAGCCGCAGGTCGTCACCCGCATGGTCGACGGCAAGGTGCATGAGCCGATGGAGCACATGACCATCGACGTGCCGGAAGAGCACCTGGGCGCCGTCACGCAGCTCATGGCCTCCCGCAAGGGCTCCATGGAGACGATGGCGAACCACGGCACCGGCTGGGTCCGGATGGAGTTCAAGGTGCCGGCGCGCGGCCTCATCGGCTTCCGCACGCGCTTCCTCACGGAGACGCGCGGCACCGGCATCGCGAACTCGCTGTCCGCGGGCACGGCGCCCTGGGCGGGCTCGATCGAGTTCCGCACCGCCGGATCGCTCGTGGCCGACCGCGCGGGCGTCGTCACGCCGTTCGCGATGATCAACCTGCAGGAGCGGGGCTCGTTCTTCGTCCAGCCCACCTCCGAGGTGTACGAGGGCCAGATCGTCGGGGAGAACTCCCGCTCCGACGACATGGACGTGAACATCACGAAGGAGAAGAAGCTCACGAACATGCGTGCCGCTTCGTCCGACACGTTCGAGAACCTCGTCCCGCCGCGCACCCTCACACTGGAGGAGAGCCTCGAGTTCGCCAACCAGGACGAGTGCGTCGAGGTCACCCCGGGCACGGTGCGCATCCGCAAGGTCATCCTGGACCAGAAGGAACGCCAGAAGTCCCAGTCGCGCATGCGCAAGAACGATTCCTGAGGAGACGTCCGACAACCCGATGGAAGCCACTGTCCTCTTCGTCCATGCCCATCCCGATGACGAATCGATCGCGACCGGGGGGACGCTAGCCCACCTGGTGCGCGCGGGCGCCCGGGTCGTCGTCCTCACGGCGACCCGGGGCGAGGGCGGCGAGGTGATCGGCGAGCAGCTCGCCCACCTCGCCGGCGACAGGCAGGGCCTGGCCGCTCATCGCGAAGGCGAGCTCGCCGCCGCGATGCGGGCCGTCGGGGTCACGGACCATCGCTTCCTCGGCAGCACCGATCCCGAGGCGCGGGCCGGCTTCCCGGCCCGCCGCTTCGAGGATTCCGGCATGGTCTGGGGCGAGGACGGGCACGCCCACGCCCCGGCCACCATGCCGGACGCGGCACTCTGCGCCGCGGACCCGGACGACGTGGCCCGCCGGATCGCCGCCGTCGTCGCGGAGCTGGATCCCCACCTCGTGATCACCTACGGCGCGGAGGGCGGCTACGGCCACCCCGACCATCGCCGCTGCCACGACGCGAGCGTGAAGGCCCTGCGGCTGGGCGGCGAGGAGCGATCCGTGCGGACCCGCCTGCTCACGCTCGCGAACCCGCCCGAGGCCGTCGCCCGCACCTTCGATGCGCAGGCGCCCGGCTTCGACCTGACCGGTTTCGCACCCGCCGAGGCCCCCTCCACCATCGCGGACGACGTCCCCGTCGCCGTGGCCCAGGACGTCGAGGACGACCTGGGCGCCAAAGCGATGGCGATGGCCGCGCACGCCACCCAGGTCACCGTCGCGGGCGAGTTCTTCGCACTGTCGAACGGGATCGGCCAGCGGATCGGGACGACCGAATACTTCGCGCTGTCCGACTTCGGCCGCAGCGCGGATGCACCCGCACGCGCCCTGCCGGACGGCACCGTCGAGGATGTGCTCCTCCTGGCTCCCGAACGGCCCGCCGGTCACTCCGGATCGGGCATGGCCGTCGGGGGACCTGCCGGTGAGGACGGCGGCTACGGCTGGGGGAGCGCGGCAGCGGCCTCGGGTGCGGCGGCCGCAGGAGTCGGGACGGCTGCAGGGGCCGGGACAGTCGCGGCAGCGGCCGATGCCGGATCTGCGGGAGTCGGGACGGCCTCGGCGGGGGCATCCGGTGTCCCTGTGCAGGGGGAGAGGCGACGGGATCGTCGGCGCAGCGCGGACGCGAGCTGGCCCGCGACGCTGGGCGGCTGCCTCCACGCGCTGATCGTGGGACTCGTCGTCGGCGTCCTGGGATCCTTCCAGCACCTCAACGCGTTCGTCGTCACGATCGCGGGCGCACCCGTCATCGTGCCGTGGGGGCTGGCGCTCGCGCTGCTGCTCACGATCCTCGCGCTGTGGCACGTGTCCGCGCTCTATCGCAGCACGATCGTCACGGTGGTGCTCGCCGCGGTCGTCTCCGCACTCGCGTTCGCCTTCGCCCAGCCGCAGCTGTGGCCCGGTGAGGACCTCATCGTGACCGGATCGCTGCGATCCCTCGTGTGGCTGTTCGCGCCGATGGTGCTGGCGGCCGTCATCGTGTTCCTGGTCCCGTCGCGGGCGGCGCAGAAGGCGGAGCAGAAGACGTCGCAGTCATAACCTTCGCGTTGCATTGTGGGTGCGGACTGTGGTCGGGAGCCGGTGGTGTCCGTAGCCTGTAGTACATTTCCTCGTGATCCTGGACGGACCTGATTCCGTCGTACCACCGGGAAGGGCAGGGTGCGTCGTATGGCAGAAGTGAGCACGAAGGACCGGAAGAAGCCGTGGACACTCATCATCGTGTCCGCGGTCGTCTTCGTGCTCGCAGCGGCCTACGTCGTGGTCGCCGCGATCCAGTCCACATCGACCCCGTCCGGGGCGACCTCGATGGGGGTCGACATCGGCGGGATGTCCCGTGAGGATGCCGCGGCGACACTGACCGATGGCGTCGGGGGTCGGCTCGCGGAGCCCGTCGGCGTGGTCGCCGGGGAATCGACCGCGGAGTTCGACCCGGAGGACGCCGGGCTGGGCGTCGACATCGAGGCGACGGTCGATTCTGCCGTCGGCTTCTCCCTGGACCCCCGTGTCATGTGGCACCGGGCGTTCGGCGAGGAGGACATCGATCCGGTCCTCACGATCGAGGATGCGGCACTCGCCCCCATCGTCGAGGAGACCGCGGCGGATCTGTCGCAGAAGCCCGTCGACGCGCAGCTCGGATACGACGAGGACGGTGCCGCCGTCGTGACGGAGGGCGAGAACGGCACCGTCGTGGAAGCCAGCGTGCTGCGGTCCGCGATCGAGGACCAGTGGCTGCGCAGCGACGACGGCGTGATCGTCGATCCTGCGGACAAGGAGCCGCGCATCACGACCGATGACGCGAAGCAGGTGCGCACCGACCTCGCGGAGCCCGCGGTGTCGGACGACGTCACCGTGAGCGCTGAGGAGCCGGAGGGTGATACCCACGACCTCACGGTGTCCCCGGAGACGATCGCTCAGACGCTCACATTCGACGGTGAGGACGGCACTCTGCGGCCGGTCTTCGACTCTGAGGCCCTGCGTGAGGCGGTCTTCGACGAGAACCCGGACGTGGGGGCCTCCCCGAAGGACGCGAGCTTCGAGGTGGACGGTGATGACCTGACGGTCGTCCCCGCGGAATCCGGGCTGAGCGTCGATGAGGAGGAGTTCGTCGACGTCATCACCACGGCGATGACGGAGGAGACGGCTGAGGACCGCACGGGCTCGATCGACATGGAGGAGGTCGAACCGGAGTTCACGACCGAGGATGCGGAGGACGCGGACTTCTCCGACACGGTGTCGGACTTCTCCACGTCGTACTCGTCGGAGCCTGCGAGGGACACGAACCTGCGGGTCTCCACAGAGGCGGTGAGCGGCACCGTGGTGCTGCCGGGAGAGCAGTTCTCCCTCAACGAGACACTGGGGCAGCGCACCGCCGCGAACGGGTACGAGCAGGCGGGCGTCATCTCCGAGGGGCAGATGACGAAGGACTTCGGCGGTGGGATCTCACAGGTGTCGACCACCCTGTTCAACGCGGCGTTCTTCGCGGGCTTCGACCTCGATGAGCATCAGGCGCACTCCCGGTACATCGACCGCTACCCGGAGGGTCGGGAGACGACGCTCGACTGGTCCTCGATCGACCTGAAGTTCACCAATAACTCGGACACTCCGGTGATCCTCGACATGGGCCTGTCCGACGGCGAGGTCCACGCCCGCGTGCTCGGCGAGAAGACGGTGGATGTCGAAGCAGATGCCTCCGGACGCTTCGCCCAGACCTCGCCCGGCACCGTGCGGGAATCGGGATCCGACTGCACCCCGCAGTCGCCGAAGCCGGGCTGGTCGATCACCATCTATCGGACGATCAAGGACGCCGCCAGCGGGTCCGTCGTCTCCGAGGACGACTTCACGACGACGTATCGGCCCGTCAACCGGGTGATCTGCGAGGGCTGAGCTCAGCGGCGGGCGAACCAGGCGCGCTGCGCGACTGCCGCCCCCAGCGATTCGAAGAGTGCGATGGAGGCGGTGTTGTCCGACTCGACCTCCGCCAGGAACGATCGCACTCCACGACCGGCCGCCGTCGCGATGGCGGCGCGGACGATCGCGCGACCGGCACCTCGGCGGCGGAGCGCGGGCTGCGTGACGAGGTTCGTCACGACGGCCCAGCGGCTGACCTCGACGAGCCGGCAGGCGCTCACGGGGGAGCGGGAGCCGTCGGGGTGGTGCGCCCAGGCCGTGAGGAACTGCACCTGCTCGGCGGAGGTCAGCAGGCGGCGGAACGCCTCGTGTCCCTCATGGTCAGCGGGGTAGCCGAGTGCGGCGAGATAGTCCGCTGACGGTGAGTCCGAGACCTCGATGGTGAGGCCCGGCAGAGCGACGTCGGCGGCCCGCGTGGCGCCGGCCGCGGCCTCGCGCGTCGCTCCGGTGAGCAGGAGGGTCGGCGGCATGGCCTCGTAGCCGCGCTCCCGCAGCAGCGGCCCCAGTTCTGCGCACGCGGGAGTCAGCGCGGAGGAGGCGTCGGCCGAATAGATCTGGACCATGGGGCGGGCGTCGCGCGACGTGTACCAGTTCTCCACGGCGTCCAGGGCCTGCGCGGCGGGCATCCCCGGATCGTCCAGCGGCAGCGTCGAGTTCGCCCTCTTCGACGGGGCCGCGGGCTCGGAGCGCAGCAGCCAGCCGGTCTGCACGAAGTCCGTGGCCCCCTCGGCTTCCGCACGGACGTTGTCGCTGTGCAGCCACGTGCTCTCCGGCGGCAACCATGCGGCCGCGGAGATCCGGCGGAGGTCCACCGCGGACACGACCTCGTGGGGCAGACCGGTGCGCACGGGCGCAGGCGGGACCTCGTGCGCCAGCAGGATCGCGTCCCGCTGGACCACCGTGGAGCCGCGCTTCGTCCGCACCGTGACGGTGTCGTCCGTCACATCCTCGACGGTCCCCAGTGCATCCGTCGCGCTCTCGCCGTCGCGATACCGGAGGACGACGCGGATACCGGGGCGCAGCTGCATGTGTGACCTCTGCTTCGTTCGGGCGGTCGGGGCGACCGGGGGCGGGACCTTCCCACTCTAAGGGGAGTACCCTGGAGGCGGAGTTGATCCTCAGCCCTAGGAGAAATGACAGTGACGTACGTCATCGCGCAGCCGTGTGTGGACCTCAAGGACAAGGCGTGCATTGACGAATGCCCGGTGGACTGCATCTATGAGGGCGAACGCAGCCTCTACATCCACCCGGACGAATGTGTGGACTGCGGCGCGTGCGAACCGGTCTGCCCGGTCGAAGCGATCTACTACGAGGACGATGTCCCCGAGGAATGGGCGGAGTACTACAACGCCAACGTCGACTTCTTCGACGACCTCGGCTCGCCGGGCGGTGCCGCGAAGCTCGGCAACACCGGCACGGACCACCCGCTGATCGCCGCGCTGCCCCCGCAGTCGCACGACTGAGCCCGCAGACATGACCGCTGACTTCGGCTCATTCGGCCTTGCCCTGCCCGGTTACCCGTGGGACAGCCTCACGCCCTACCGGGAGACCGCTGCCACGCACCCCGGCGGCGTCTGCGATCTGTCGATCGGGACGCCGGTGGATCCCACCCCGGAGGTCGTGCGTCGAGCACTCGCCGATGCCGCTGACTGGCCCGGGTACCCGACCACCGTCGGCACCGATGCGCTGCGTGAGTCGATCGCCTCGTGGTACCTCCGCGTGTTCGCCGCGACCGTGGACCCGGCCACCGAGGTCCTGCCGCTGGTCGGGTCGAAGGAGGCCGTCGCCTGGCTGCCCACCCTGCTGGGCCTGCGCGGTCTCGGACTGGCGGTGGCGCATCCCGCTGCCGCCTACCCGACGTACGCGATGGGTGCGACGCTCGCCCAGGTCGACTCCCGGGTGCTCGATGTCGATGATGTCCTGGCAGGCGCCTCGCTGGACGGCGTGGGCCTGCTCTGGATCAATTCGCCCGGCAATCCGACCGGCAGGGTGCTCGATGCGGACAAGCTGCGAGCGGTCGTGTCGATCGCGCGCGACGCGGGCGTGATCGTGGCCTCCGACGAGTGCTACGCCCGACTCGGATGGGAGGGCGCGGACACCGCCCCCGGCATCCTCGATCCCCGTGTCGTCGGCGACGATCACACCGGTGTGCTCTCCGTGTACTCGCTGTCCAAGCAGTCGAACCTCGCGGGGTACCGTGCGGCGTTCCTCGCGGGCGACGCGGATCTGGTGGCGAACCTCACGACGTCCCGCAAGCATGCGGGGATGATCGTGCCCGGTCCCGTGCAGGCCGCGATGATCGCAGCGCTGGACGACGAGGACCACGTGACGGCGCAGAAGGAGCTCTACCGCGCCCGGCGCGACGTGCTGCGTCCGGCGGTCGAGGCGTTCGGTGCCCGGATCGACCATTCGGAGGCCGGGCTCTACCTCTGGGTGACGCGCGATGAGGACTGCTGGGAGACGATCGGCGCACTGGCCGATCTGGGGATCATCGCGGGTCCCGGTGCCTTCTACGGCGATGCCGGCGCCCGTCACGTGCGGATCGCGCTCACAGCCTCGGACGAGGCGATCCAGGCGGCCGCAGCCCGGCTGTGCGACGCCGCCTGAGCGCGTTTTCAGCCCCCTCGCGGGCGTATTGTACATGGTGAGATAGGGATTTCATCTGCCGTACACAGTTCGGCTAGTCTGCATGGGACTTTGAAAGCACTCACAGCCACCGCTGAACTCTGAAGACGAGAGGTGCCCGCATGACGAAGGATGCAGTGCTTCGCACTGGCGACCACGAGCTGGAACTCGACCTCGTCGAATCCGCTGAGGGGAACGAGGGCCTCCGCATCGGCAACCTCCTCAAGGAGACCGGGCAGGTCACGTATGATCCGGGCTTCGCGAACACGGCTTCGCTGTCGTCGGCCATCACCTACATCGACGGTGACGAGGGAATCCTCCGCTACCGCGGGTACGACATCGCGGAGCTGACGGAGAAGTCCACGTTCGTCGAGGTGTCCTATCTGCTGATCTACGGTGAGCTGCCCACGCCGCAGCAGCTGGCGGAGTTCGACGGGCGTCTGCGCGAGCACACGCTCCTGCACGAAGACATGCGCCGCTTCTTCCAGGCCTTCCCGTACGACGCGCATCCCATGCCGATGGTGTCGTCCGCGATCGCCGCGATGTCGACGTTCTACCAGGACAGCCTCTCGATCACCGATGAGGCGCAGATCGACATCTCCACTGCACGCCTGCTGGCGAAGATGCCGACGATCGCAGCGTTCGCCCACCGCCACGCGGAGGGTGTCCCGGTCGTGTTCCCGGACAACAGCCTGGGGCTCGTGGAGAACTTCCTCCGCGTGAACTTCGGGTTCCCGTCCGAGAAGTACGAGGTCGATCCGCTCGCCCTCAAGGCGCTGGATCAGCTGTTCATCCTGCACGCGGACCACGAGCAGAACTGCTCGACGTCCACGGTCCGCCTGGTCGGTTCGTCGCAGGCGAACATGTACCAGTCGATCTCCGCAGGGATCCACGCCCTCGCCGGTCCGCTGCACGGCGGCGCGAACTCCGCGGTGCTGGAGATGCTGGAGGAGATCCAGGCATCGGACGACGGGCCGAAGAAGTTCATGGAGCGGGTGAAGAACAAGGAGGACGGAGTCCGTCTCATGGGCTTCGGTCACCGCGTCTACAAGAACTACGACCCGCGTGCCACGATCATCAAGAAGACGGCCGACGAGGTGCTGGAGAAGCTGGGCGGCAACGACGAGATGCTGCAGCTGGCGAAGGACCTCGAGGAGATCGCGCTCGCGGACGACTACTTCGTCGAGCGCAAGCTCTACCCGAACGTCGACTTCTACACGGGCCTCATCTACAAGGCCCTGGGCTTCCCGACGAACATGTTCACCGTGCTGTTCGCCGTGGGCCGTCTGCCCGGCTGGATCGCGCAGTGGCGCGAGGGCGTGAAGGATGCGGAGACGAGGATCGGCCGCCCGCGCCAGATCTACACCGGTGCACCGCAGCGTCTCTACACCCCGGCAGAGGACCGCTGAAGCGGAGGCCTCTTCGTCGCTGAGCCTCTGAGCCACCGAGCCTCTGAAACCTCACATGAGGCATCCCCTCGAGTGAGTGCAAACCGGCCCCTTCCATGCGTGGATGGGGCCGGTTTGCACTCACTCGTCGTCGTTGGGAGTGTTCAGTGGGCCGCCGGGATGCGGCTGGGGTCGAGGCGCCGGGCCGACACGCCCTGACCCTCACCTCGGTCCCCTTCCTCACCTCGGTGAGCACCGCCTTCACCTCGCCGGGTCGTCCCTGCCGTAGGTGAGGCGGCGCAGCAGGACCTCGGCGGGGCCGCGCCTGTTCTGCGCGTCGAGAACGATGGCGAGCACGAGCGACAGGACCCACACCGCGACCGCGATCGCGAACGCACCGGTCGTGCCGATGTGCTGCCCGAGCCCGAATCCCCATGCGGTCAGCAGCGGAGCGAAGACGACGGACTGCAGCAGGTAGAAGCTCAGCGAGCGGCGTCCGATGCCCGCGACGGCGCGTCCGATCACCCCGGGCGCAGAGCCGATCCGCAGGGCGAGCAGACCGAACAGCGCCGCATAGCCGATGCCGCCTGCCACACCCGTGACCGCGTTCACTCCGCTGAAGGCCCACGCGATCATCTCCGGCAGCGGGAGGACTCCCGCAAACACGAGCGCATCCGGCAGCGCGCCCACCGCACCGATGAGGATGCCCCACACCGCGATCCGCGCAAGTGTCCTTCTGTGGTCGGCGGGTGCCTCGAGCAGTCCGCGCCGAGCCGCGAGCCAGCCCAGCACGATCGCCAGCGGGAACGTGAGCATGAGCAGCGTGGCAGGTGTCGAGACGAGCCACATGCCGCCCCGTGCCAGGGCCGCAAGGACATAGTTGGACTGACCGGAGAACGCATCCGTCAGAGATCCGCTCTGCGCCGCCATGGACGCTGTGATCTCGTCCTTCACCTCCGGCGGCAGGAGCAGCATGATCGCGGCCATCGCGCCTGCCAGCAGTGCGAACAGTGCGAGCAGACCCGCGAAGACCCACGACACGATCTTCAGCGTCCGATCGGTGCGCCTGAAGAAGATCCCGCCGAGCACCAGCCCCGCGAGCCCGTACGCGCCCAGCACGTCCCCGTTGAAGAGCAGGAGCGCGTGCACGAAGCCGAACACGATCAGCCAGATGTGCCGGCGTACGAGCATCCGTCCGATCGACTGGGCCGGGATCCCTCGCCCTGCACGCGACCGTGCGAACTGGACCATCCCGTAGCCGAACAGGAACGCGAACATCGGATAGATCCGACCGTCCACGAAGATGAGCGACAGCGTCGCGAGCACCGTGTCGACCGGGCCTCCGTCGGTCGGGTGCGCGGAGGACAGCCCCGTCGGGTGGCCCCACAGGTGCCACGACACGTTCGCGATCGCGATGAGCAGCAGCATGAACCCGCGGGCGATGTCCGGCGCGAGCGCCCGCGGCAGCGGAGCGGATCCGGCCTGAGCCTCGGGGTGCTGGTGCTGGTGCTGGTGCGGGTGCTGTGCCTGACCCTCAGGGTTCCGGTGCGGGGGAGGAGGAATGGGCGGCGGGGCGGTGCTCATGGCTCTCGCAGACGTATGGAGGATGCGGATGATGGGACACGTCCGAGGACGTCGCCGCAGGAGGACCCCGGACAGAGGAGAAGGTGGGTCCGTGACGGACCCATCTTCTCATTCACCGGTTGCCGACGAGCCTCACCCTCAACCCAGACTGAGCTGTCAACCCGGGCCGAGCCGTCAGCCCAGACTGAACACTCACCCCAGACCTAACCCTCACCCCAACCCGAACCCTCAGTGCAGGTCGGGGTTGAGCTCGATGCCCTTGTCCGTGCGAGCGTGGGCTTCGACGCCGCCGCTGCGGCCGTTGCGGCGCAGCAGCACGCCGTTCGAACCGGACAGCTCGATCGCCTTCACGACGCGGTCCTCGGCCACGATCGACACGGGGGTGCCGGCGGTGACGTAGAGGCCCGCCTCGACGATGCAGTTGTCGCCCAGGGAGATGCCGATGCCGGAGTTCGCCCCCAGCAGGGTCCCCGCGCCGACCGTGATCTTGAGCGCGTTGCCGCCGGACAGCGTGCCCATGATGGAGGCGCCGCCGCCCACGTCCGTCCCGTCGCCCACGACGACGCCCTGCGAGATGCGTCCCTCGATCATCGCGCTGCCCAGCGTGCCCGCGTTGAAGTTCACGAAGCCCTCGTGCATCACGACGGTGCCCTCGGCCAGGTGCGCACCCAGGCGCACGCGGTCCGCGTCGCCGATCCGCACACCGGACGGCACGACGAAGTCGGTCATGCGGGGGAACTTGTCCACGCCGTACACGGCGACCTGACCGTACTTCGCGGTGAGCTTCGCCCGCACGAGGTCGAAGCCCTCGACCGCGCACGCACCGGCGGACGTCCAGACCACGTTGTTGAGCGAGCCGAACAGGCCGTCGAGGTTCTGCGTGTTCGGCGCGACCAGGCGGTGCGAGAGCGCGTGGAGGCGCAGGTAGCCGTCAGCGGCATCCGCCGGCGGGACGTCCAGGTCGATGACCGTCGTGACGACGTCCGCGGTGGTCCCGCGCAGGTCATCGGCACCGGCGAGCGATTCTAAGACGGCGGAGTCGAACGCGGCCTTCGCCGCCGCCTCGGCGTCGTCCGGGGTGTCCCGGAGGACGGGGGCGGGGTACCAGACGGAGAGGACGGTGCTGTCGTGTGCTGTGCGCAGGCCCACGCCTGCTGCGAATCGTGCTGTCATGAGGCCCAGCCTACCGGTCTCGGACCCGGCGGTAGGCTGACGGCATGACCCCTCCCGCCCCCAGCGCAGCCCGTGACTCCGCTGCCCTCTGCGCAGCCCTCGACGACCCCGTCGAGCTCACCGCGCGCCTCTGCGACATCCCCTCCGTCTCCGGCGACGAGGCCCGGATCGCAGACGCCGTCGAAGCCGTCCTGCGGGAGATCTCCGCAGGTGACCGAACGTCCCTGGAGATCGTGCGCAACGGCGACGCCCTCATCGCGCGCACCACCCTGGGCCTGGATGAGCGCGTCCTGGTCGCGGGCCACCTCGACACCGTCCCCATCGAGGACAACCTGCCGACGGACCGCCGCGTCCTCGACGGGCAGGACGTCGTCTGGGGCCGCGGAGCGTGTGACATGAAGGCAGGCGTGGCCATGCAGCTCGCCGTCGCCCGCGCACTGCGCGCACCCGCCCGCGACGTCACGTGGGTGTTCTACGACCACGAAGAGGTCGACGCCTCCCTCAACGGTCTGGGTCGCCTCGCCGCCGACCACCCGGACCTGCTCGCCGCCGACCTCGCGATCCTCGGCGAACCGTCCAACGCGGGCATCGAGGGCGGCTGCAACGGCACGATCCGCGTCGAGGTGAGGACCACCGGTGTGCGCGCCCACTCCGCCCGCGCCTTCATGGGTGAGAACGCGATCCACGCCGCAGCACCCATCCTCGCGACGCTGGCCGACTACGAGGAGCGCACCGTCACCGTCGACGGCCTCGACTACCGCGAATCCATGTCCGCCGTGGGCATCAGCGGGGGAGTCGCGGGCAACGTCGTGCCGGATGCCTGCACCGTGCTCGTGAACCACCGCTTCGCGCCGTCGACCTCCGGTGCCGAGGCGGAAGCCCACCTCCGCGAGCTCTTCGCCGGCTTCGACGTCACCGTCGTCGACCTCTCCGAGGGCGCGCGCCCCGGTCTGGACAAGCCCACCGCGCAGGCGTTCGCGGATGCCGTCGGCGCTCCGGTCGCCCCGAAGCTCGGGTGGACGGACGTCGCCCGCTTCAGTGCGCTGGGGGTGCCCGCGCTGAACTTCGGGCCGGGCAACCCGCTGTTCGCCCACCGTGCGGACGAACACGTCCCCGCCGCCGAGGTCCTGGCCGCCTCCTCCGCACTCCTCACCTTCCTCGAGCCGGCCGCCGGGGCCCCCGCGTGGGCGCAGGACGGCACCGAACAGGACGAGGACGCGCGATGAGCCGTCGCCGCGTGAAGGGCCCCGTCATGCTCCGCGGTTCGCAGATCCCGTCGTGGACTGCGGATCAGCGGCTGCTGGATCGCGATGGGAGCTCCGACTGGGCCCACAGCGACCCGTGGCGGGTCCTGCGCATCCAGGCGGAGTTCGTCGAGGGCTTCGGCACCCTGGCAGAGCTGGGCCCGGCCGTCTCCCTCTTCGGCTCCGCCCGGCTGCGGGAGGGGACGGAGGAGTACGCGCTGGCCATCGACATCGCGCGCGGCATCGTCGAGACCGGCTGCGCGGTCATCACCGGGGGCGGCCCCGGCATCATGGAGGCCGGCAACAGGGGAGCGGTCGATGCGGACGGCGTCTCCGTGGGCCTCGGCATCGAGCTGCCCTTCGAACCGGGGCTGAATGAGTCCGTGAACCTGGGCATCGAGTTCCGGTACTTCTTCGTGCGCAAGACGATGTTCGTGAAGTACGCGCGCGGCTTCGTCGTCCTGCCCGGCGGCTTCGGCACCCTCGACGAGCTCTTCGAGGCGCTCACACTGGTCCAGACCGGCACGATCACGCGGTTCCCGATCGTGCTGGTGGGCACGGAGTTCTGGGGCGGACTCGTCGATTGGATGCGCACCACGCTGGTGGCGCGCGGCGTCATCGCCCCGACGGACATGGACCTCTTCCAGCTGGTCGACACCGCGGACGAGGCCCTGGCCGCACTGGCCCCGGGACTTCCCCGCGCCCCAGACGCAGCCGCAGCGGCGCCCACAGGGGAGGACACACGCGCCGACGGAACCGGCACTGCATGAGACACGACGACGCGCGCGCGGCCCGCGGCGGTCCGGGAGCCTCTGCGGTGCCTGACGGGCTCCTGCGGATCGGCGGCCTCACAGCCGGGCCGGGTCGACCCGCGGTCATGGCGGTCATCAACCGATCCGTCGACTCCTTCTACACGGCCGCCCCCACGACCGAGGCCGCCGTCCGCGCCGCTGTCGACGCACACGCCGCGGGTGCCGGGATCGTCGACATCGGGGGAGTGCGCGCCGGCCGCGGGCCCCACGTGAGCGTCGAGGAGGAGCTCGGACGCATCTGCCCGGTCATCGAGGCGATCCACGACGAGATCCCGGAACTGGTCATCTCCGCGGACACCTACAGGGCACCCGTGGCCCGGGCCGCGGTCGCGATCGGAGCCGACATCGTCAACGACACCTGGGCAGGTGCGGACCCGGACCTGCCACTGGTCGCCGCCGAGGCGGGGGCCGGCCTCGTCTGCTCGCACACGGGGGGACTGGACCCGCGGACTGATGCCCACCGCAGCCGCTACGGCCTGCTGCCCGAGGACGTCGTCGACGACGCGCTGAGCGGCGTCCTCACACTGGCGGAGCGCGCCCGGTCCGTGGGCGTCCCGCCGGAGCGGATCCTGCTGGACCCCACCCCGGACTTCGGGAAGAACACGCGGCACTCGCTGATGGTGCTCAAGCACATCCGGGACTTCGCCGACCACGGCATGCCAGTGCTCCTCGCGATCTCCCGGAAGGACTTCATCGGCGAGTCCGTGGACGCGGGCCCGCCCGAGCAGCGCCTGCCCGCCACCCTCGCAGCCACGGCGTACGCGGTGGAGCACGGAGTCGCCGTGATCCGCGCCCACGATGCCGCGGCCACGGTGCAGGTGGTCGACATGGTCGGCGCGATCCTCGGGACGACGCAGCCGCGGCGCAGCGTCCGCGGACTGCGGTGAGGCTGTGCGGCTCGCGTTCGCCCCTGTGAGACGATGGAGGCATGCCGATGTGGATCATCCTCGGAGTGTGCGCAGCCGTCTTCGTCCTCGTCATCGCCTTCGCTGGAGCGAGAGGCGCATTCGACGGTGGGATGAGCGACGAGGAAGCCGATGTGCCGCCGGCGCAGCGGCTCACGGACGACGCAGGAGCTGACGACATCGCAGCCCTCCGCTTCACCCCGACGCTCTGGGGATATCGCCCCGCAGAGGTCGACGACGCGCTCTCCCGGCTCAAGGCCCGCATCACCGTTCAGGACGCGCGACTGGCGGCACTGGGCCAGCCCGTGGCCGGGCAGCAGCCCGCACAGCTTCTGACTGCACAGGACCAGCCAGCACAGCAGCCAGCAGCACAGGATCAGCCTGCACAGCCACGGTCTGCGCAGCATCAGTCCGCACAGCACCAGCCAGCACCGGGCACAGCCCCGACGGACCGCGGCACGGATCCATCGACGGAACGGTTTCGACCGCCAGGTTCCGGCACGGCAACCTTCTCCCACGATCAGTGAGGGCGGCCTCGGGCACGGATCCCCGGACCTACGACGCGGCACCTCGGCTGCTGCCGGGCGTCTTCGACCGCGGTCGGCTGATCCGTGCTGGCCAGATGATGCTCCTCCTGCCGTTCTGGCTTCAGGCGCTCTCCGTCTACCTGGTGTCCCGGATCGTGTCGCTGGGGATCATGGCCATGGTCGTGCGCACCCAGCCCGATTCGCCGTGGACCACCGGTGCGACGACCTCTCTCAACGACTTCCTGAACTTCTGGGACGGCGGCTGGTACGAGACGATCGCGGTCGAGGGCTACCCCGATGTCCTGCCGGTCTATGCGACCGGCGAGATCGCACAGAACCAGTGGGCGTTCTACCCGCTCTTCCCCATGATGGTCCGCGACATCACACTGGTCACGGGGGCGGAGTTCGCCGTCGTCGCCCCGGTCCTGTCGACCGTGTTCGGCGCTGTCGCCGCCATCGTGATCCTCGAGCTGTTCCGCACGGTCACGACCCACGGCCGAGCGCTCACGGGCCTGGCGTTCGTCCTGTTCTTCCCGGCCTCGCCGATCCTCAGCACCGCGTACGCGGAAGCGCTCACGCTGATGCTGCAGGCACTCGTGCTGCTCCTGGTGGTCCGCCGCAGATACCTGTGGGCGATCGTCCCGGTGTTCCTCATGGATCTGTCGCGGCCGATCGGCGTCGCATTCGCGTTCTTCATGCTCATCCACCTCATCAGCCGGTTCCGCCGCCGCCACGACGATCCGTATCCGATCTCCGAGGTCGTCGCGTCGTGGACGCTGGGCGTCCTGTCGTGCGTCGCCGCACTCGCCCATCCGCTGCACGCGTGGATCCGCACCGGGTCGATGACCGCGTATACGGACACGGAGGCCTCCTGGCACACGGGGGAGACGCACTTCGTCACCCAGTGGGTGACCGCCGGGGAGCGGTGGCTGGGGCCCCTCAGCCTGCCGACGCTGCTCGTGCTCGCGCTGTCGCTCATCGCGCTCATCGTGTCGCCGGCGGGACGGACGATGGGGAGGACCCTCCAGCAGTTCTGCTTCGGGTACGGCCTCTACATCCTCATCTTCTTCACGCCGCAGACATCCACGCTGCGTCTGTTCCTGCCCCTCTTCCCGCTGGCCCTGGCGCTCGCCGCCTCACGGTCGTGGGCGGTGCGGGGCATCGTCCTGGTCGCGTTCACCCTCTTCCAGATCATCTGGGTCGGATGGCTGTGGCACTTCACCCCGCCGGGGGATCTGCCGCCGTGACTCGCTCACATGACGGTGCTGCACCCAATCGGTCCGCGAATGGTGGATAATCGTCTGAGACTACTTTTCGACGCGAAGGGATGCTCCCATGGCAGCACAGAAGCCCCGCACGGGCGACGGACCTCTTGAGGTGACGAAGGAGGGACGCAGCATGGTGCTGCGACTGCCCGTCGAAGGAGGCGGACGTCTCGTCATCGAGATCAGCCGCGACGAGGCGCAGGACCTGCACGACACCCTTGCGGAGGCGATCGGGAACTGACCCGACCTCAGCGCTTCACGGCCCTCTGACGCAGCAATGCGGACAGGGGGCCGCTGTCTTCGCCGGAGGCCTGCCTCGAGCGCTGCCGGAAGGCCTCGAGCTTTACCGAACGATCGCGCTGAGCCAGCGTCGGCAGCGCTGCAGGACCAGCCTCAGAGCCGCCGGAGGACGAGCATCCCGTCGTCGATCGGCAGCAGCAGCCGGGTGAGGTCACTGCGCTCCTGCAGGTCGTTCAGCAGCTGTCTGATCTCGCGCACCTGGGGTGAGCGGACCGCGGGGTCGGCGACGGACCCGCCCAGCATCGCCTGGTCGAGGACGAGGACGCCCCCGGGCTCCAGCCTCTCCAGCGCGAGCGGGACCAGCCGGGGCGCCTGACCCGCCTCCGCATCGATGTGGACCAGGTCGTAGGTGCCCTGGGCCAGTCGCGAGAGGACCTCGTCCGGCCGGCCCGTCATCATCCGGACGCGATGCCCCGCGAGGTTCGCGTGCACGATGAGCTCCCGGGCCACCGCCTGCGCCTCCGCATCGGTGTCGATCGAGGTGAGGATCCCGGACCTCGGCATGCCGCGCAGCAGCGCGAGGGTCGCGGTGCCCGTGCCGGTGCCGACCTCGATCGCCGCGGACGGGTTCAGGAGCCCGGTGAGGAACGTGAGCGTCGCACTCGACGTGGGCGGGAGCGGACGACGCCGGTAGTCCTGGGCGATCGTGCGGGCGGCGTCATCCACGACGTCCGTGCCGTTGTACTGCTCCGCCATGCGTGCGCTGGCGGCCCAATCGCGGGACATCGGGTCTCCTCTCCGCTGGGTGTCGTCGGTCATCGTCGACGTGTGCGGCGGCCCTCCCGGCAACGGGCTCACGGACGTCGGGCGTACAGAGGTCTCAGTCTAAGCCGGGCTGTCCTCGGATTCTGCAGAAGGCAGATCTGCGAGCGCGTCGCGGACGCACTGGTCGAAGGCGACGGGGTCCACGCCCGCACGGGTCATATCGATGCGCTGGTCGGGTGTGAGCGGCATGCCCTCCTCCTGCCAGAGAGGCAGGGCGCGGGCCGTGAGGGGTGCGGGGAGCGCCCCGCGGACATTCGGCACCCGCCACCAGGTGACGGTCGACCCGATCGAGCTGAGCACCCTCGCGACGAACCGGGGAGACGCTCCCACGACGCGGCCGATCTCCCCGTACGCGGCGGCCCGACCGGAGGGGATGCATTCGACGGCGCGCAGCACCCGCTCGACTCCCAGTTCGTCCATGAGCGCGATCGTCTCACAGTCGGATCCAGACGTGACGGAGGATGGCCGGGGCCGCGGAGGGAGACTGGGCGATGGAGGATGAGGAGCGTGACGGACGGCGCGTGACGCGATGGCCGTGGGAGTGCTCCGCGTTGGTAGGATCGGGCCCATGTTCGGCATCAACGGCTTCGAGATGGTCATCCTCGTCCTTGTTGCCCTCTTCGTCATCGGACCCCAGCGTCTGCCCGAGTACGCGGCCAAGCTCCGTGACGTCGTCAGGAGCTTCCGGCGGATGGCCGAGGGGGCGAAGGAGACCGTCAAGAAGGACTTCGGTGCCGACCTCGACGAATACGACTGGCGCTCCCTGGATCCCCGACAGTACGACCCGCGCCGCATCGTGCGCGAAGCGCTGGCGGAGGAGGACCGCGCGATCCGTGAGGAGCAGTTCCGGGCAGGCCGTGACACGGGAAGTCCGGCGGCCGGCAGCACGACAGGTGCACGGTCCAGCACGCACAGCACGGTCGGATCCTCGGCCGGCGGACCGTCGACCGGCCCATCCAGGGCCTCGGGCGGTTCCGGTGCCCCAGACCGGTCGGATGCGGCCACCAGTGCGGCGGAGGCCGCTGCCACGAGACTCACCCCGATGGAGCGCCACCGCGACCAGGTGGGCCAGCGCCAGGACGGGCAGGGCGCCCCGTTCGACCCGGAAGCGACCTGATCCAGTCCTAGCTGGCCAGCACCGGCTGCCCCTATCTGCTCCGGTCTGCCCAGTCTCCTCAGCCGACAGGCCGACCGAGCCCCTCAGTCGACCGGGCTGAGCCCCAGGCTCTTGCCGGCCAGGGACTGCGACCGCACGCGCAGCCGCGATGCGACGTCCCGCAGGGCCGCTGGTCCCGGTTCGTCGGGGTGGCTCAGGACTGCGGGCAGGCCCGCGTCCGCTCCCTCGCGCACCGTCGGGTCCAGTGGGATCTGCCCCAGCAGGGGGACGTGTGCCTGGCCGCCGGCCTCCGCGAGCCTGGCCGCGAGCGCATCGGCGACCTGACGTCCGCCGCCCTCGCCGAAGATCGGGTTGTGGCTGCCGTCCGGCATGACCATCCAGGACATGTTCTCGATGACGCCGGCGATCGACTGGCCCGTGCTGGTCGCGAGTGCCCCCGCCCGCTCGGCCACCTGCGCGGCGGCCTGCTGGGGGGTCGTGACGATGAGGAGCTCCGATTCCGGCAGCAGCTGGCCGACGGAGATCGCGACATCGCCCGTGCCCGGCGGCAGATCGAGCAGCAGGACGTCGAGGTCGCCCCAGAAGACATCCGTGAGGAACTGCTCGAGCGCGCGGTGGAGCATGGGACCGCGCCACACGACCGCCTGCCCGGGGTTCACGAACATGCCGATGCTCATGACGGCCACACCGTGTCCCGGCTGCGGGAGGATCATGTCCTCGAGCTTCGTCGGCTTGCCCGTCACCCCCATCATGGGCGGGATCGAGAAGCCGTAGATGTCCGCGTCGAGGATCCCGACCTGCAGACCGGTCGCGGACAGCTGCGCGGCGAGATTCGCCGTCACCGATGACTTGCCCACCCCGCCCTTGCCGGACGCGACGGCGATGACCCGTGTGTGGTTGCCGGGCTGGGTGAAGGGGTTGACCCGGCCCTCACCGCTGCGCAGCCGGTCCCGCAGGGCTCCGCGCTGCTCCGGCGTCATGACGCCCAGTTCGACGTCGACGTCCGCCACGCCCTCGACCTTCGCCGCAGCCTTCCGCACGTCCTCGCTGATCGTGCCCTTCATCGGGCAGCCGGCGATCGTGAGGAGCACCTTCACGCGTGCGGTGCCCGAGGAGTCGACCGAGGCGGACTCGACCATGTCCAGGTCGACGATCGGGCGGCGCAGCTCCGGATCGATGACGGTGCTCAGCGCCTTCCACAGGGGATCCTGGCGCTTAGTTTCGCGGGTGTGGTCAGTCATCTGTCGGTCACGTCTTCCTTCCCGAGGTCGTCGGCCCCGAGGTCGTCGTCGCGGCTGCTCTGTCCGGCGCCGCTGACGTCGCGGCTGCTCGCGCCGCTGCTGCTCGCATCGCTGCTGTTCGCATCGCTGCCGTTCGCGCCGTCAGCGCGCTCCTCCGCGCGGGCCTCTTCCATCTCCTCCATGAGGGAACGCAGCTCGGACCGGATGAAGTCCCGGGTCGCGACATCGCGCATCGCGATCCGCAGGCTCGCCACCTCACGCGCGAGGAACTCCGTGTCCGCGAGGTTCCTCTCCGCCCGCTGGCGATCCGCCTCGAACTCGACGCGGTCGCGGTCGGCGGACCGGTTGTCCGCCAGCAGCAGCAGGGGAGCGGCGTACGACGCCTGCAGCGACAGGATCAGGGTGAGCAGCGTGAAGTTCAGGTTGCGCGGGTCGAACTGCATGTCTTCGGGCGCCATGGAGTTCCAGGCCAGCCACGCCGCACAGATGAGCGTCATCCACACGAGGAACATCGGGGTGCCCATGTAGCGGGCGATGCCCTCGGCCACGCGCCCGAACGTGTCCGGCGGCATGCCGACCTGGGGCAGGCGCCTGCGCGAGCTGCGGGGCGTGTCGAGTCCGGGGCGATCAGTTCGTGCCATCGGCGGTGTCCCCCTTGGGCTCGTCGCGCTGTTCGCGCCAGTCTTCGGGCAGCAGTGCATCGAGCACGTCATCGACGGTCACGACGCCCACGAGGTGGTCGTCCTCGTCCGTGATCGGCACGGAGACGAGGTTGTACGCGGCGAGCAGTGCCGCGACCTCGCCGGTGGGGGCGCTGGGAGGCAGCGGTTCGACCTCCGTGTCGAGCAGTGCGCCCACGGATTCGTGGGGCGGATGCCGGAGCATCTCCTGGATGTGCACGAGTCCCAGGTACTTCCCCGTCGGGGGCTCCAGCGGCTGCCTGCACACGAACACCGCCGCAGCCAGTGCCGCCGGCAGCTCCGACTTCCTCACGTGGGCCAGCGCCTCGGCGATCGACGCCTCCGGCGACAGGATGACCGGCTCCGTCGTCATGAGGCCGCCGGCCGTGTCGTCGTCGTAGGCGAGCAGGGTGCGCACGTCCTCGGCCTCATCGGAGTCCATCGCCTGGAGCAGCCGCTCGGCCTGCTCGTCCGGCAGCTCGCCCAGGAGGTCCGCCGCGTCATCGGGCTGCATCGTCTCCAGCAGGAGGGCCGACCGCTCCAGGCCCACGCCGTCGAGCACCTCGATCGCCTCGTCCTCCGGCAGCTCCTCCAGCACGTCCGCCAGCCGTTCGTCGGAGAGCTCGCGCACCACGTCCATCCGTCGCCGCAGATCCAGTTCGCGGAGCACGTCGGCGAGGTCGGCGGGCTTCGTCTCCTGATACGCCGCGATGAGCTGGGTCGCGTGCTGCTCGTCCGACGGATCGACCGGGAACTCGACGTCCGTCCAGTCGACCTGCATCGTCTCCCCGCGGCGCCGCAGCGCGTCGAGCGGGGTGCGTTGCTCCTTCTGGCGGCGCACGAAGAGCCGGGACACCTCCCAGTCGCGGTTGCGCTGCTGCTCGATGCCGATGTCCTCGATGATGACCGACGACTGGTCCGAACGCAGGATGAGCCGCTGATCGAGCAGGTCGCCCATCACGAGCGTCTCCGATGCGCGCTTGACGAACCGTCGCATGTTCACCAGGCCCGTCGTGATGACGGCCCCGACGTCGATGCTGGTCACCCGACCGATGGGGACGAAGACGCGTCGACGTCCGGGCACCTCGACGACGAAGCCGATGACCTTGGGCTGCTGGCGCAGCGTGGACCGGTAGACGACGACCGCGTCGCGCACCTTGCCCACCAGATCGCCCAGCGGGTCGAGGACGTTCGTCCCCGCCAGCCGTGCGATGAAGATCCGTTCCGTCCCGACGCTCATGGCTTCATCGTACGTGTTCGCAGGTCAGGTGCCGGTGGTGCGCAGGGCCTCCCAGGCGGTCGCCAGGTCCGGGGCCAGCTCGCGCAGTGCGGCGGGTCGGGGAGCCTGCGGCGCGTGCTCAGTCGCGTCGGCAGTGGGGACCTCGGATCCGGTCCCGTTCTCCTCCTCGTGCTCAGCGGTGCCCGCCACCGCGCTCCGCAGATGGGGGCGTGCAGTGAGTGCGGCATCGACGATGGCCAGGGACAGTGCGTCCGCGGCGGCGCAGTTGAGCCCCACGATCGAGGTCGCATCGATGTGCGCATCCGCGCCGCCGGTCGCCATCGCGAAGACGGTGTCCCCGTCGAACAGGGTGTGCGAGGGATGGACCGCACGGGCGAGGCCGGCCTGCGCCGACTGCGCCAGCCGGGTCGTCTGCGCGGCATCGAGCCGCGCATCGGTGACGATGGCCGCGATCGTCGTGTTCCGCTGGGGCACGACCGCGTCCGCGGCTGTCGCATCGAGCGTGAGCGCCTGGTCGATCCAGTCCGACGGCACGTCCGGCAGCTGCGCACCGGTCCGGGCGAGCACGCCAGCGGCGTGGAGCCTGCCGGAGGGCTCGATGACGTCGCCCATCGGATTCGCGACGACGATCGCCGCCACGAGGTGCCCCGAGGGCGTCCGCAGGCAGACGGACCCCAGCCCGCCGCGCAGCAGGCCCCGACCGATGAACGCGCCGGTCCCGCCGCCCACGCTGCCCCGGACCGGGGCCTCGGCGACGGCGGCCCTCCGCATGATCCCGATCCCGCCTCGACTGCCGTCGGCAGCGACAGGTGCGGGACCGTCCTCCGTGGCCCCGACCGGGCACGCGCTGCGGTAGGCGGCCAGCCCCATGTCCGCATCCGGGTGCAGCAGGGTCCCGTTCCCGCGGCCGAGGTCGTAGACGGCTGCCGCGGGCACGATCGGCACGTACGACCCGGGGAGCATGGGAGCGGGGAACCCGCGGCCGTCGGCTGCGAGCCCCTGCTGGACGCCGAGGACGGAGGCCAGGCCCCACGCGCTGCCGCCGGTGAGGACGACGGCGTCCGCGCCGGGGGAGTGGGTGCCGGGTGCCAGCACGTCGGTCTCGTGACCGGCCGGCCCCCCGCCGCGCACGTCGACGCCTGTCACGGTGCCCGGGGGCGGGACGATCACGGTCGTTCCGCTGAGCCAGCCGTCATCGGTGCGCTGCGCGCCTCCCACCCGGACGCCCGGAACCGTCACGACGGATCCGTCCGGGACGAGGCGGCCGAAGGGCTCGCGGAACGGCGCGGACAGGGCAGCGGCGGAGGCGGTCATCGGTCGCTGCGGCCCGGGGCCAGCGCCTGGACCCAGGCCTCGACCTCGGTGCGCGTCCGGGGGAAGCCCGCGGACAGGTTCTCCACACCGGTCTCCGTCACGACCACGTCGTCCTCGATGCGGATCCCGATGCCGCGGAACTCCTCCGGCACGAGCAGGTCGGCCTCCTTGAAGTAGAGGCCGGGCTCGATCGTGAAGACCATGCCCGGTTCGATCCGTGCACCCAGGTACATCTCGCGACGGGCCTGCGCGCAGTCGTGCACGTCGAGCCCCAGGTGATGGCTGGTGCCGTGGACCATCCAGCGCCGGTGGTGCTGGCCGGATGCGCTGAGCGACTCGTCGACGCTGACCGGCAGCAGGCCGAAGTCGTGCAGGCGCTGCGCGATGACCTCCATGGCGGCGGTGTGGATGTCCGAGAACTGGACGAGGCGGTCGACGTGCTGGCCGGCCTTCGCGAATGCCGCGTCCGCAGCCTCGAGCACGGCGTCGTAGATCTTCGCCTGGACCTCCGTGAAGCGCCCGTCGACCGGCAGCGTGCGGGTGATGTCCGCGGTGTAGAGGGAGTCGGCCTCCGCCCCCGCGTCCAGCAGCACCAGATCGCCGGATCGCACGACGCCGTCGTTGCGGATCCAGTGGAGGGTGCAGGCGTGATCGCCGGATGCCGCGATCGTGTCGTAGCCGACCCCGTAGCCGTCCAGGCGGGCGGCCGATTCGAAGCTGGTCTCGATGACGCGCTCACCGCGCGGATGGTCGATGGCGGCCGGCAGTGAGGCGACGGCGCGGTCGAAGCCCCTGCGCGTGATGTCGATCGCGTGGCGCAGCTGGTCGATCTCGTGCTCGTCCTTGACCAGGCGCAGCTCGGAGAGGAACTCGAGGAGCTCGTCATCGCCGGATTCGGCGGCCTCCTGGTCCGCGCCCACCTGGTCGCGTGCCTGGGCGAGGGTCTGCTCGACGGTGGTGTCGGCGCCGCGCAGCAGGCGGACGGACACAGAACCCAGATCCTTCGTCACGGCGTCGAGGGCAGTGGAGGAATCAGCCGTCGCGATCCCGGTGCGGACACCCATCGTGTCCAGGTCGTCGCGTGCGCCCACCCAGTACTCGCCGTAGCGGGCGTCGGAGAAGAACTCCTCCGTGTCCGCACCCGCGCGGGGACGGAACCAGAGGGTGACATCGTGGCCCTCGTCGCCTGCGGGTTCGAAGACGAGCAGCGCGTCCGGCTCCGAATCCGCCTCCAGTCCGGTGAGGTGGATGAACGCGGAGTGCGCGCGGTACCGGTAGTCGGTGTCGTTCGAGCGGACCGTGAGCGGACCGGCCGGCACGACGATGCGCTCGCCGGGGAACCGCTGCGACACGGCCTCCCGGCGTGGGGGCGTCCACGCGGCCGCGGGCAGCGGCGCGACGCCCTCCAGCGGAGCGCTGTCCCAGCCGGAGGCGACGAAGTCCCGGAAGGCCGTCGAAGCGGGCCGCTGGGAACGATTGTTGACGCGGTCGGACATGTCCTCGGAAGAATCGGCACTCATGGGTCCATCCTAACGACGGACGCGCACGGAGACGGGTCGGGAGACGGGTCCGGGCCGGTCCTGGGCCGGGTCAGGGCCAGGCCAGGGCCGGGTCACGAGCCGGGTCGGCGGTGATTCCGCGGACGGGGTCTCTACGATGGGGTCATGCGCGCTGACCTCCACACCCACACCCGCTTCTCCGACGGGACGCAGAGCCCCACCGAGCTCGTCGCGGAAGCCTCGAGTGTCGGACTGGACGTGCTCGGCCTCACCGATCACGACACGACGGCCGGCTGGAGCGAAGCGGTGCCCGCGGCGGATGAGCACGGGGTCGGCCTGCTGCGCGGCATGGAGGTCTCCTGCCGCTGGGAGGGCATCAGCGTGCACATCCTCTGCTACCTCCATGATCCTGCGGGTGCGGAGATCACCGCAGCGATCGATCAGGCGCGCGACGACCGTGTCGTCCGCAGCCGGATCATGGTCGATCGCCTCTCACAGGACTTCGCGATCACCTGGGAGGACGTCCTCGAGCTCGCAGGCGCGGACGCGACGATCGGTCGCCCCCACATCGCAGACGCCCTGGTGCGCTCCGGTGTCGTCGCCGACCGCACGGAGGCCTTCGGCCGGCTGCTGGCCGGCAGCGGTCCCTACTACGTCGCGCTCCCGGTCATCTCGCCGGTCGAGGCGATCGGCATGATCCACGACGCGGGCGGTGCAGCGGTGTTCGCCCACCCGCTGGCGTCGGCGCGCGGACGCGTCGTCCCGGGCTCCGGGCTGCGCGAGATCATCGCCGCGGGGCTCGACGGACTGGAGATCGACCATCGCGACAACCCGCCCGAGGGCCGCGCACGTCTGCGGGCACTGGCCGCGCAGCACGGACTGCTCACGACGGGATCGAGCGACTATCACGGGACGGGCAAGCCCAACCGGCTGGGAGAGAACATCACGGCCCACGACCAGGTCGCGGCTCTCGTGGAGCGCACGAGCGGCACGGAGCCGATCGGACTCAGGTGAGAGGGCCCGTTGAGTGCGGATGACTGAGTGACGCACTGATCCCGACCTCCTTCCGCTCCCAGCGAAGGTGCGGGTGAACGGCGGAGGTCGGGATCAGTGGGTGCCAGTCGACTGCGGGTGTCAGTCCTGTGTGGACACCGGCGCGGGCTGCTCGCTGCGGCCGGAACCGCCGCGACGGCGACGGCGCCGACGGCGGGTGCCGTTCGAGCCCTCGCCGGCCTCGGCGGTGGGTGCAGTCGCGGACGCTGACGCCTGTGCGGGAGCCTCGGCGTCCTGACCGCCGCGCGTGCGCCTGCGCGACCGGCCGCCGGACGAATCCCCGTCGCTGCGGCGACGGCCGGAGTCGCGCTCGCCCGCACCTCGGCGGTTCGAATCGCGGCCGTCCGATCCACGGCCTCCGCGGCCTTCCGAGCGGCGCGAGTCGCCGGCATCCTCGCCCGCGCTGGGCTTGCGCCGTGTCAGACGACCCTTCGTGCCCGCGGGGATGTCGAGGTCCTCGAAGAAGTGCGGCGAGGTCGAGTACGTTTCGGCAGGGCTCTCGAGACCGAGGTTCAGTGCACGGCTGATGAGGCTCCAGCGGGGCACGTCGTCCCAGTCGACGAACGTGACCGCGATGCCGGTGCGTCCCGCGCGTCCCGTACGGCCGACGCGGTGGACGTAGATCTTCTCGTCCTCGGGGCACTGGTAGTTGATGACGTGCGTGATGTCGTCGATGTCGATGCCGCGGGCGGCGACGTCGGTGGCCACCAGGACGTTGATGCGGCCCTCGCGGAACGCCGCGAGCGCCTTCTCGCGCATCTGCTGGTTGAGATCGCCGTGCAGCGCCCGCGCCTCGAAGCCGCGGTCGCGCAGCTCCTCGCCCAGGCGATCGGCCGTGCGCTTCGTGCGGGCGAAGACGATCGTCTTCCCCCGGCCCTCCGCCTGCAGCAGACGCGCGACCATCTCGGACTTGTCCATCGCGTGCGCGCGGTAGGCGAACTGGCGCGTGGTCGCATTCAGCTGCGATTCGTCGGACGGGTCATGGGCGCGGATGTGCGTGGGCCGCGACATGTACCGGCGTGCCAGTGCGATGACGGCTCCGGGCATCGTCGCGGAGAAGAGCATGGTCTGGCGGACCGCCGGAAGTGCTGCGACGATGCGCTCGACGTCCGGCAGGAAGCCGAGGTCCAGCATCTCGTCCGCCTCGTCGAAGACGGCCGTGCGGATGCTGTCGAGCCGCAGGACGCGGCGACCGTAGAGGTCGAGGAGACGGCCCGGTGTGCCGACGACGACGTCGACTCCATTGGCCAGCGCCTCGATCTGCGGTTCGAAGGCCTTGCCGCCGAAGATGGTGATGACCTCGAGGCCCGGGCGCTTCCGGCTGGCGACGACGAGGTCGCCGGCCACCTGGGTGGCGAGCTCACGGGTGGGGACGACGACGATCGCCTGCGGGGCGCGACCCTGGGGTTCGGGAGCGCCGTCCTCGCCGGGCGCCTTCGTGCGCTGGAGCAGCGGGAGGCCGAAGCCCAGCGTCTTGCCGGTTCCGGTCTTGGCCTGGCCGATGATGTCCGCGCCGCTCAGGGCGACGGGCAGGGTCATGGCCTGGATGGGGAAGGGGTGGTCGATGCCTGCGTCTGACAGGGCCTCGACGATGGGGGCTGACACGCCGAAATCGGCGAATGTCTGCTGGGTGTCGGTCACTGGTTCTCCTCACGGCGCTCCGTGCGGAGCACCTCCGGTACATGTGCGCCTCCGGCGGGTCTGAGCCGTTGTCCGGCTCCAGACGCACCGCGGGGCGGAACCGCTTCGCCGCGCACATCCGCATGATGGATGTGCATTCCGCGAGCGGAGGGCAGCGGGTCCGGCGCACCGTGTCGATGCGGCGACATGTGCACATCGGCTGGCAGGCGAACTCTCGCCGTCAGACAGTGTGGGCGACCACACGGATCGCTCATGTGCGATCGCGGCGGACATGCCGTTCGGGCCGCTGGGCTGCCCGGTATCGATGATACACGCAGGCGGCCCAACGACCCGATGAGGAGAACGGCGCGGTGGGTCAGGCGACGCCGAATCCCACGCGGCGCGCCTTCTCTTCTCCGACCTCGATGTATGCGAGCGCGTCGCTCGGGACGATGACCCGGCGGCCCTTGTCATCGTCGAAGGTGAGCGGTCCGCCGTCTGCCAGAGCCTTGTTCACCGCTGCGGTGACGTCATCGCGGGACTGGTCCGACTCGAGGACGATCTCGCGGTTGGTCTGGCGCATGCCGATCTTGATCTCCACTGTGCACTCCTGGTGGCGAGTTGGGTTGGTTCCCACCCAGCCTAGTCGTGCGACGGCCCGTCTGCCGGGCGGTCAGCTGAGGGCTGATTCCCGTCCGGTTCCTCACCCGCGTAGGGGAGTCCCCCGAAGCCGGTCCACAGCACGTCGCTGATGACCTCTGCGATGTTGTCGCGGTTGAGGTCGGGGTCCTCGGAGAGCGCGACGGCCGCCCCCTCGCCCATCTGCATGGCGGATCTGCCGACGACCAGCGCCTCGTTCCATGAGAGTTCAGTGCTGCGCTGCACGATGTCGCCGATCATGTGGGACATCTTCAGCCGTATCGACTGCACCACGCGCAGTGCCTGCGGCTCGTAGGAATCGGCGCGGAAGAGGACGGAGAACTCGTGGGGATGATCGTCGACGAAGGCGAACAGGGCCCGCACGGTGGCCTGTATCCGGTGCTTGTTCGACCCCGGTAGCTCGATCGCCGCTGAGAGCCGCTCCGCGAGCGAATCCGCTGCCTGGTGGAGAACGACGAGGTAGAGGTCGAGCTTCGATTCGAAGTGCTGGTAGAGCACGGGCTTCGAGACATCCGCGGCCTCGGCCGTCTCATCCATCGATGCGGCGTTGTAGCCGCGTGCCGCGAAGGTCTCCATCGCAGTCGCGACCAGCTGCCGCCGGCGCTCAGCACGGGGGAGTCGTCGGGTCGCTGGTGACATGCGGGACATTCTATGTGAGGCCGGTCGCTCGCAGAACGGGAGGTGTGTCCGTGCCGCGTGGTCCAATGGGGTCATGCGCGCATCACAGGGACCCGATGAGCAGGGCGAGGCCGTGACCGGACCCCGGACGACCGGCGCTGACACGCCCGGCACGGACAAGACCGGCACTGACAGGACCGACACGGATGGAGCCGGCACATCTCGCCGCGACCATGAGTCTGCGGGCGGGAGCGTCACCGCGCACGTCGCCCGGTCAGTGGCCGAAGCGCTGGCAGCGGGTCAGTCGGCCGGCGTCGTCGGCGTTCCCGGATCGGGCCTCACTCGGACACTCGTGGAAGCCCACGCGCGGCTGCACGACGAGCACGGCCTCGCTCCTGACGACGTCCTGGTCCTCACGCCCAACCGGGCGCATGCGGACGCGCTGCGCGACAGGCTCACCGCGGGTGCGCAGGCTGTGCGCACGGGCGGTGCGGGAGCACGGAGCGTCCAGTCGTACGCATTCGGCATCGTGGCCGCGGACAGCGCCGTCAGGCTGGGGGAGCCGATGCGGTTCCTGTCCGGTGCGGACCAGGACGCGGTGCTCGCGTCGCTGCTGGACGGCTACGCGGAGGGCCGTTCCCCCGATCCCGGCTGGCCGGACGGGTTCACCCGCGAGATGACCGGGACCGTCTCCTTCCGTGACCAGCTGCGCGATGCGCTGGACCGCGTCCTGGAGCGCGGGATCGGACCCGCAGACATCGATGCGGCCGCACGACGGCGGGATCGCACGGAGTGGGGGGCCCTCGCACGGATCCTCCAGGACTATCGCGACGTCACCCGCGCCTTCAGCGGGTACGGCGGAATCGACACCTCGAGCGTCATCGCGACCGCCGTGGCGATCCTCGCCGATGAGCGCGATGCGGGCACCACCGCAGGGGGCCTCTGGTCGTTCTCCGGCGAATCGGTTCCGCGCTGCGTGCTCCTCGACGCGGCGCAGGACGTGCCGGATGCTGTGCACGACCTGCTGCAGGGGCTGCGCGCACTGGGCTGCGGTGTCGCGGTCTTCGGCAGCCCGGACTCCTCGACCCAGGGGTTCCGCGGTGCAGGGGGAGGACTGCTCAGCGCGTGGGCCGCCACGGTCCGCGCTGAGAACGCCGGCGAGGGGTTCTTCGCACTGCCCGCACGTGCGGACTCCACTCGCGGTTCCGGTGCGGTCCGCGATCTCTGCGTATCGCTCTCCCGGCGCATCTCCGCACACCTTCCGCTGGGCCACGTCCCTCCGCCGGGACCACTCGACACCCAGCCCGGGCACTCCACCGTCAGGGTCCTCGAGCACCGGTCGGCGGCCGAACGCACTCGGCACGCGGCCTCGATCATCCGCGCGTGGCATCACGATGACGGTGTGCCCTTCTCCGACGTCGCAGTCGTCGCCCGCACAGGAGGAACAGCGGTCGCCCTGCGAGCAGAGCTCGGAGCGCTGGGACTGCCCGTCGGATCGACGGACCTGCCGCTGTCCGCGGACCCCGCCACCCTCCCGCTCCTGGAACTCCTCACTGCAGACCTGGACGAGTCCGCGGCGCGCTCTGCGCTGCTGGGGCGACTGCTCAGCGGTGTCTACGGCAACATCGACGCGCTCGCACTGCGAGGTCTGCAGCGACAGGCGGTGCGGGCGATGGCGGGCCGCGACGACCAGACGGCGGACGATCCTCTGCTCAGCTGGATCGACGCAGCAGACGACGACGAGCTCCCGCCGCCGCTGGCCCGGGCGGCGAAGCTGCTGGAGCTGGGGGCCGGACTGCGGGGCACCGGTCCGCACGAAGCCCTCTGGGCACTGTGGGAGGCGACGGGAGTCGCAGAGGTCTGGCGCACTGCGGTCCTCAACGATCCGCGCTCGCCCCTGCGCGAACGACTCGATGCGGTCGTGCGCCTCTTCGCCCTGGCGACGAAGACAGAGGACACGATGGGTCTGGGTGCCTCGGCGTTCGCGGTGCGCGTCCTCGATCAGGTGTACGCCCAGGACTCGATCGGGCGCCGCGACTCCCTCGACCTCCTGACCGTCGATTCGCCGGCGGGAACCGCCCACCGGTCCTACTCGCGGGTCATCGTCGTCGACGTGGACGAAGGAGGGTGGCCCAACCCGCGCATCCGCAGGAACGCCTTCCATCCGGACGATCTCATCGAGGAGCTCGCGGATCCGGATGCGGCGTCCGTGGTCGACGCACCGGGCGAGGACGTGCGACGCAGGCGCATGAAGACGATCCGCGACGAGGCGAGCCTCTTCCTCTCCGCGGCCAGCAGGGCCCGCGACGAGCTCGTCGTGTGCGCGTTGGATGACGGGGAGACGAGCCCCAGCGCTCTCCACCACCTCTGCCGGGAGTTCGTCACCGACGCGGCGACCGGGGCGGATGACGATACGGCGGCAGAGCTGCTCTCCGACGGGTCGGCCGACTGGCTGGGATCCGACCTTCCGCCGCGACTGCGCGACGTGGTGGGCCTCGCCCGCCAGCAGATGCTGCTCGCCGATGAGCCGGACGAATGGGCACGCCTGGTCGCCGCACTCGGGGAGGCGGGGCTGCGCGAAGCGGACCCGCAGACCTGGAGCACGTGGTTCACCGTGTCATCGGATGCGCCTGCGCGCAGTCCGGAGGAGCCCGTGCGCATCCGTCCCTCGCAGGTCGAGCGCTTCGCCACGTGTCCGCTCCAGTGGTTCCTCGTGGAGAACGGCGGGACCAGCATGGACACGACCGCGGCGGCTCTGGGCACAGTCATCCACGGGATCGCTGAGAAGTTCGCAGAACCGGACCGGGCGGCGATGCTGCAGGAGTACGAGGAGACCTTCGACGAGCAGCAGATCCCCTCCGAATGGGAGCGGGAGCGGCAGCGGGAGGACGTCGAGGGGATGATCGACGTCCTCTGCGACTACCTCGCGCTGAGCCGCGACGAACTCACCGCCCTGACGGCGGCAGGCAAGAGCACCGCGGTCCTCAGGGAGGTCGCCGTCACCGCCTCGGCGCGGGAGGGCGCGATCGGCGCGCCCTGGACCGTGACGGGTCGGATCGACCGTCTCGAGGTGCTGGGCGACAGCGCACGCGTCGTCGACTTCAAGACGGGGAAGACCGTGCCGACGGCCTCGGGGATCCTCGAGGACCCCCAGCTGCTCGTCTACCAGTACGCGGTCGGTGAGGGGGCGGTCCTGGTCGACGGCGCCATCGACCCAGCGGTGTCGTCCCTGCCGTCGGCGGGAGCGCAGATCGTCGGCCTGCGTGGTTCGGCCACCAGGGTGCGGGGAGTTCCCCGGTACCTGCGCCAGCAGCCTGCGATGGAGGCCGGCGACGATGCGCACACGACGGCAGGGGACCTGATCGGCCGCGCCGCAGAGGGCATGCGAGCCGCCTCCTTCACCGCGGTGACCGGCCCGCACTGCACCTTCTGCCCCGTCAGGACGTCGTGCCCGGCCATCGCGACCACAGCACCGGAGGGAATCGACCAGTGACACAGGAGCAGAGTCCGGGATCCCCGGTCCACCAGTACTCAGCGCGGGCACTCGCCCAGCTGCTGGAGGTCGATCCGCCCACGGACGAGCAGTGCCTCATCATCGAGTCCCCCCACGATGAGTCCGCCGCGGTGATCGCCGGAGCGGGATCGGGCAAGACCGCGGTCATCTCGCTGCGCGTCGTGTGGCTCGTGGCGAACGGCCTCGTGCCAGCAGAACGCATCCTCGGACTCACGTTCACGCGGAAGGCGGTGGGTGAGCTCAACCACCGCGTGCGCGACTACCTCGCCCGCTACCGCCGGGCGATCCGGAAGCCGGGAGCGGACGGCGCCCGCGGCACCGCAGCAGCCGCAGACCACGGGTCCTCCCAGGGGGCCGCCGCGGCCGGGGCGCAGGTCGAGACCCTCCCGGGACTCGACCTGCCGACCGTCTCGACGTACAACTCGTATGCCGCTGCGCTGGTGGGCGACCATGGGATGGGCATCGGCCTGGAGGGCGATGAGGGCGTGATCGATGCAGCCGCGCGGCAGGAGCTCATCGATGGGGTCCTCGACGCGGCCACGCGCGACGACGTGCTGGGGAACCCTCGCTCGTCGATGAGTACGTGGGTCTCCGGACTGCTGTCGGAGATGGGCGATCACCTGGTTGACTTCGCCGCGATCGATGCGCATCTGGACGCCTGCCTCGACGCCCTGTGCACCTCCGATTACCTGCGGGGACTCGCGGACAAGATGTCGCGCAAGAGATCCGGCATCTACCGGGACAAGGCTGCGAAGGCCGAGTTCGTCCAGGAGGCCACGGGTCTCGCGGACGAGTATGACGCGGCGGACCGCGGCGATCGAGCAGAGATCCGCACGCGGATGCGTGCCGTCCTCGAAGCCCACGACGACAATCCTGTCCCGAAGCTGCAGGCGAAGAAGCGACTCGTCGAGCTGGCACGGAGGTACGCCGCGGCCAAGCAGGACACCGGCGGCCTGGAGTTCTCCGACCAGGTGGCGCTCGCCCACCGGATCATGACGGACAGCCCGCAGTCCCTCGCCGCGGAGCAGTCGCGCTGGGACATCGTCCTGCTGGACGAGTTCCAGGACACGTCGTATGCGCAGTTCCTCATGCTCCAGCAGATCTTCGGTCGACACACGGTCATGGCCGTCGGGGATCCCCGGCAGGCGATCTACGGGTGGCGCGGTGCCAGCGCGGACAACATCGAGTCGTTCCCGGGCGCGTTCCGCGGTCCGCACGACCGCCCCGCCCAGAAGTACGGCCTCACGATCTCGTGGCGCAACGACGCGGCCATCCTCACGGCGGCGAACAGGATCGCCGCCGGACTCCCGACGCGTGACGAGCGGGTGGGTCTGCAGCCCCGGCCGGGTGCGGGTGACGGAGCAGTCGAGGTCTCGCTCACGCACAGTGCGCTGACGGACCCGGACCGTCCGGACGAGCCCACGCAGCTGCAGGAGCTCGTGGCCTGGATCCTGCGAGTGCGCGAGCAGCTCTTCGCACGGCACGAGGAGCGCGAAGCCGCTCGCCGTGAAGCCGCGGCAGAGGCAGGACTGCGACCGGAAAGGGCCGCTCCGCTGCCCACCTTCGCTGTCCTGTGCCGCGCGCGGTCGGGATTCGGCGCGATCGCCGCGGCGCTGCAGGCCGAAGACCTGCCTGTCGACGTCGTCGGATCGCGCGGGCTCCTGGACGATCCGTTCGTCGCGGACGCACTCGCGGTCCTCGAAGCACTGGTCGACCCGGATGCGGGCGATGTCCTCATGCGGCTCCTGTCGGGCCGGACGATCCGGCTCGGCGCCGCGGATCTCACCGCGTTCTCCTCCTTCGTCCGCGCCTGTGCGGTGGAGGTCCCTGACCCGGCTGAGCACGACGGGTCCCGTCTGGAGCGGGTGAGCGCCGTCGAGGGCCTCGACGAACTCCTCAACGTCGACCCGGACGGACCGAACGCGACGTCCGACCAGGTACGCGGCATCCGGTCCCTCACAGCAGAGGGACGTCGACGGCTCATGAGCCTGGCGCGGACGCTGCGGAGGCTGCGCCACAGTGACCTCGCGCTGCCGGGTCTGGTGCGCGCGGTCATCCGTGAAGCGGGAATCGACACCGAGGTCGCCGCGCTGGCTCCCGACTACGCAGACCTCCACACACGTGCGCTGGACGGTTTCCTCTCACTGGTGTCGCGCTTCGCGGGCGAGCAGCCGGCGGGCGGGCCCTCCGACTTCCTCCGCTGGGCCCGTGTCCTCGAGGAGGCCGACGAACTCGACGATGTGCCCGTCGACCCGGTGCCCGGCGCCATCACGATCATGACGGTGCACGCGTCCAAGGGGCTCGAGTTCGACGCGGTGGCCGTGCCCTTCATGCATGACGAGGGGCTGCCGAGCAAGCGCAAGCCCAGCGACGGATGGCTGTCGCAGGGCGGGCTTCCCTATGCGCTGCGCGGTGACCGTGCGGGGCTGCCGTCCTTCGATCTGCGGACCATGGATCTGCAGGGCCCGAACGACCTGGACGCGCGGCTCACGGGCGGCGGTCCTCTCGAGACCCAGCTCGATGACCACCATCACGCCGCGGAGCGCCGGCTCGCCTACGTCGCGCTCACGCGGGCACGCGCCCACCTCTTCGTCTCCGCGTCTCGATTCACCCTCACGCGGAAGCGGCCCGTCGATGCGCGGCCGTTCCTCGACGAGGTCGCGCAGGAGCTGGCGGTGGACCTGCCGGAGCTGCCCGAAGCGGACGAACTCGACGTGAGTCGCGGGGAGGAGGCCCTCTGGCCGACCCGGGATCCCGCCGAGGTCGTCGCACGACGCGCGGAGCTGCTCCGAGTGGTCAGCGCGGCGGCGGGGGAGCGGCCCACCCTCGACGACGTCGCGGAATCCGCTGCGGATCCCCTCGTGCGTGCACTCGCGCGCCGGGCGACCCAGCTGATGGCCGATGCGGAGGGCGGGAACGAGGAGAGGATCCTGCCGGCGCGCGTGTCCACGACCGCACTGGTCGGCCTGCGGGCCGACGAGGACGAGTGGTGGAAGGGCATGCGACGCCCCATGCCCGAACCTCCCAGCACGAGTGCGGACCTCGGCACGGCGTTCCACGCCTGGGTCGAACAGCACTTCGGTCAGGCCGCACTGCTCGAGATCGAACCGGAGTCCTCCGCGGTCCGCGCGATCCCCGCTCTGCGGGAGCGGCTCGAGACTCTGCGGGAGACCTTCCTCGCGTCACCGTATGCGGACAGGGCACCGGAGGCCGTCGAGCTGTCCTTCGAGCTGGTGCTCTCCAAGCACAGCGGCGGGCACGGCGGCGGGCACAGCAGCTCGCACAGCGGACCATCGGGCGATCAGGACGTGGAGCCCGACGGGGGCAGGCGTCCGTCCGCACTCCACGTCCCCGGCAAGATCGACGCCGTGTTCCGCGAGGACGACGGTGGCCTGCTGGTGGTCGACTGGAAGACGGGCAGGCTGCCGCGGGACCCCGCACGCCTCGACGCGATGGCCGTGCAGCTGGCGATGTACCGGCTGGCACTCCTGCGCATGCCGAGGTTCTCGGACGTCCCCCGCGTCGACGCGGAGTTCTACTTCGTGGGATCCGACGAGAGCTGGCGGCCGCAGTCACTGCCGGAGGAGGACGAGATCGTCACATGGATGATCGGGACGGAACGTCACCCGTCCCGCTGATCAGGGTCGCGGATGCTCCGGAGGTGCAGCTCCGACGTGTCCAGGCGCTCGGTGGAGATGCCGTCCTCGTCCACGCCGGCCTCGATGCGCGCACTGGGCAGGAACGTCTCCGTCGCAGGAGTGTCCTCAACTGTCTGAGTGCCCTCAGCAGAAGGTGCGTCATCCGTCGTAGGCGCGTCCTCAGCTGCGGTTGCGTCTTCAGCCACGGCTGCGTCGTCCGCAGCAGACGCGTCCTCATCGGCAGGCGCGTCATCCGCAGCCGCAGAGGGGGCCTCGGCGGCGGCCTCCGCAGTGGTCGGCTCCGGACCGCCGTCGGCGAGTGCAGAGGGTGCCTGCTCATGCGAGCCGTCCGCATCGCCGGTGACGTCCGCGAGCGCCTCGAGGAGCTGGGCGGCGTCCTCGATCGCATCGTCGTCCTGTGCGGCGACGGCGGCCAGCAGCCATTCGAGCACGGTGATCTCCGAGTGGAAGCCGACCCGGCGGCGCAGCCCCGGATCGTCCGCACCGCGGCGGGATCTGTACGTGCGGAAGAACCTCTCGAAGTCCTCCGGGCTCAGCATGGAGGACACGGCGGCGAGGTCTGCGGCGGGATCGCCCACACGCAGGCGGGCGAGGTCGCTCATTCCGACGACCGTCTGCTCGTCCACCCAGAGTGCGTCGGGTCCCACATTCCCGTGGATCGGCACGGGGAGGAAGCGCCAGGCGGAGACGTTCTCCAGCGTCGTCTCCCAGCGGCTCAGGAGCGTCGACGGGACGCGACCGGTCGACGCGGCGGAATCGAGGTCGGCGAGCAGCCGCTCACGGGTCTCAGCCGACTCCTCGACGACGAGTCCGGCGTCCGCAATGGGACCCGGGTCGGCGGAGTGGATCGCCGCGATCGCGTTCGCGAGCGATTCGACGAGCTGCGGCCGCTCCTCGAACATCGACGTCGCCAGCGGCAGGCCCGGCATGGGGGAGGAGACCATCACCGTGACCGTGCCCTCCCGCTCCACCAGCGCGCCGTCGACGGTGCGCGATGCGACGACATGCGGGATCGTCGGGGCCGATTCCGGCAGCAGCGGCTGCAGGACCGCGGAGGCGACCCTCTCGGCCTGTGAAGCGGCCTCGCGCTCAGGGTTCGCGATGGACGCGACGTACTCCCGCTCTCCGTCCGAGACGAGCACGCGGTCCGCATCGGAACCGACGAGGCGCGTCCAGGAGCTCGGTTCGTATGCGTCGAGCATCGTGGCGACGACGGCTGTGATCCTCATCCCTGCGGTGTCCACGTCCCCCAACTTACCCGGTGCCGGCCCGCGTGAGGCTGACGGGAGCGGGTGTGTCCGCGCTCTTCGGTATCGTGACGCGTATGAAGCCACTGCCCATGCTGCCCCCCGCAAGCCTGTCGAGGACCGCCGTCAACCGGAACCACCGCCTGCGGTCAGCGGGCATCGATGCGGTGTGGCAGACGGGCCGCGCGCACGCCGTCGTCGGGCACCGGGGCAGTGTCCTCGTGTCGCGGGGCGGCCTGCACCTGCTGACCCGGGAGCAGGTGCCCGACGAGGCGCTGCTGTTCTACCTGGGCACGGACGGCGACGGCCGTCACTTCGTGGGGGCGGGCCTCCTGGACGACGGTCGCAGCGCGGTCGATGCGATGCTCAGCGCGGACCAGGCCCGGGACGCGGAGCCGTGGCTGACCGACCCGCTCAGCGGCGTCCACTCGACCGAACCCGTGTGGGCGAACCTGCGGGACGTGGGCGAAGCCCTGGACGACCGGGACGTGGCGCTCGCGACGTCGCTCATCGCCCTGAGCAACTGGCACATGACGCACACCCATTCGCCGCGCAGCGGCACGCCGACGGACATGGAGCAGTCCGGGTGGGTGCGCAGGGACCCGGACGCGGGCAGCGAGCACTTCCCCCGCACGGACCCGGCCGTGATCATGGCCGTCGTGCACACAGATGCCGCAGGAGAAGAGCACCTCCTGCTGGGCTCCAACGCGATGTGGCCCGCTGATCGCTTCTCCCTGCTGGCGGGCTTCGTCGAACCGGGGGAGACCCTGGAATCGGCCGTCATCCGCGAAGTCGAGGAGGAGGCGGGCATCGCCGTCCACTCGCCCCGCTACGTCGGCTCCCAGCCGTGGCCCTTCCCCGCCTCGCTCATGCTCGGCTTCACCGCAGAGGCGGATTCGCTGACGGCCGCACCGGACGACGACGAGATCACAGCGCTGCGCTGGTTCACCCGCCCCCAGCTGCGCGCCGCGATGGAATCGGGTGAGGTGACGGTCCCCACGGCGGTGTCGATCGCAGGACAGATCCTCTATGGATGGCGCGACGGAGAAACGGCGCCGACGCCGCGATGACGGCCGACCACATCCTGCTCTCCGGACTCGATCCGGAGCAGCGCGAGGTCGCTGAGCACACGGGCGGGCCGCTGATGGTGCTCGCCGGGGCGGGGACGGGCAAGACCCGCGCCATCACCCACCGCATCGCGTACCAGGCGGCGATCGGGGCATCGGATCCGCGCCAGGTCCTCGCACTCACCTTCACGACGAAGGCGGCGGGCGAGATGCGATCGCGGCTGCGGTCCCTGGGCGTCCCCGGCGTGCAGGCGCGGACCTTCCACTCCGCCGCGCTGCGGCAGCTGCGCTACTTCTGGCCGCGGATGTCCGATGGGCCGTTCCCCGATCTCCTCCCGCAGAAGTCCACTGTCGTCGGACACGCCATGCAGACGGTGGGCATCTCCCCGGAGCGTGAGACGGTCCGCGACGTCGCGGCAGAGATCGAGCACGCCGCGGTCAGCCTGCTGGGCGTCGACGACTACGCGGAGAGGGCGGGGAGCCGTTCGCTCCCGGAAGGCGTGGACATCGACGCGATGACGCGCATCATGCACCGCTACTCCGAGCTGAAGACGGAGCGCAGGGTGCTCGACTTCGAGGACGTCCTGCTCGTCCTGGCGGGAGCCCTGGGAACGTACGAGGACGTCGCCGCCCAGGTGCACAGCCAGTACCGCAGCTTCGTCGTCGACGAGTTCCAGGACGTGAGCCCGCTCCAGTACGACCTCCTCATGCGGTGGTTGGGCAGGCGGGAGTCGCTGTGCGTCGTGGGCGATCCCGCTCAGACGATCTACACCTTCGCCGGGGCGACGGACCGCTACCTGCGCCGTCTGCCCGTGGAGTTCCCCGGAGCGCGCGAGGTCCGACTGGTCCGGAACTACCGTTCGGCGGAACCGATCGTCGGCATGGCGAACTCCGTCCTGCGCCGGACCGGCCGCTCGCCGATCCAGCTGATCGGCACCGGGCGGACGGGCCCGCATCCGACCTTCACGGAGTTCTCCGACGACGGAGCAGAGGCGGAGGCCGTCGCCTCGCGGATCGCCGGTGAGATCGAGTCGGGACGCCGTGCATCGGACATCGCGATCCTCTTCCGCACGAACTCGCAGTCGCGGGCCTTCGAGGAGGCGCTGTCGTCACGCGGCGTCTCCTACCTCCTGCGGGGCGGGGAGCGGTTCTTCGCCCGCCGCGAGGTGAAGGAGGCGATCGCCGTGATGCGCGCGGCCTCGAACCGCGGGGGGACGGACCGTCTGGACGTGCAGGTGAAGGAGATCCTGTCCTCGGTCGGGTGGTCTCCGACGGCCCCGCAGGGGCAGGGGTCCGTCCGGGAGCGCTGGGAATCCCTGTCCGCGCTCGTCACGCTGGCAGAGGACAGCCAGGCGGAGTCGGAGCTGCCCGTCCCGCTCGCCGCCTTCATCGCAGACCTGGAGGACCGTGCGGACCACCAGTTCGCGCCCACCATCGAAGGGGTGACGCTCGCCTCCGTCCACGCGGCGAAGGGCCTCGAATGGGAGAGCGTGCACCTGGTCGGCGTTTCCGAGGGGCTCATGCCGATCGGCTACGCCGACACGGCTGACGCGATCGACGAGGAGCGGCGCCTCTTCTACGTCGCTGTGACCCGTGCGCGGACCGCGCTGTCGGTCAGCTGGTCGAAGGGGCGCCGCGGCGGTGCCGGCGTCGGCAGGAGGCCGTCACGGTTCGTCGGCGAGGTGCAGGCGGGCAAGCCCGCGCGTCCGGATGCGCCCGCGCGGAAGGCGCCCGTGTCGGCACCCGTGCGCTGCCGGGTGTGCGGCACGCTGCTCACGACCCGCGCGGACAAGAACCGCGGACGCTGCGCACAGTGTCCGGCCGCCGTCGACGAACACGTCCTCGAAGCGCTCATCCACTGGCGCGGGGCGAAGTCCGCGGAACTGCGGATGCCGGTGTTCCTGGTCCTCAGCATGCCGACGGTGCGGGAGATCGCGGAGCGCGTGCCGGAGACCCTCGACGATCTGGGGCGCGTCAGCGGAGTGGGCCCGATCAAGCTCGAGCAGTTCGGACACGAGCTTCTCGGACTGGTCCGGGAGCACCGTTCGGGCTGAGCGGGATCCTGCAGTCGCAGTCCGGATGGAACGCAGCAGCCTCCTGCGTGCGCCGTCCCGTGCGCGCATCGATGCGCACGACGGGTCCGAACTCCGCGAGGCCCACGGTCGCAGCCCTCAGCATCCGTGCCGTCTCCGTCGCGGCCGCGCGCAGCAGCAGGGGGTCGATGAGCGCGTGCCGTGACCGTGCCGCGAGCTGCCGCCAGCCCGCGAACCACCCCTCGTCCTCGTCCCGGGAATGCAGCACGGTGCACGTCGCGCACGGGGTGAGACCGGGGCGTATCGGCACGAGGTCCGCGCGCTGGTCGCCGACCCGCACGATCAGGTGGTCCGCGTCCTCCGCGAAGAGTCGCGACGAATCCCCGATGTTCGCCGTGAGCCGACTGATGAGCACCGTCATCCGATGTTCGGCGCCGGCTTCGATCGCCTGGTCTGCGGATTCGACGACGAGCGTGTCGAATCCGGCCTCTGCGAGAGCCTCGGACACGATCCCGGGGTCATGTCCGAACACGATCACAGAGCGGCTCCTGATCGCACTCGCGGCGGCCACGGGACCCACTCCGTGGAGCGCCGCGTAGGACTCCGCGAAATCGCGGACGACGGAACCGCCCGAGGCCGCCTCCGGGGGAGTGAGGACCCCCGCCTCCGTGAGGAGGTCGAGGAGCGACAGTGCGCGCGTGCGGCTCAGGCGTGCGCGGTCCGCGGCATCCAGGTAGTCGGCGGAATCGCATCCGCGGCACAGCAGGTCGATCAGTCCGAGGTCGTCCTCGGTCAGCCCATCGATGAGTACGGGGTCGTCGACGCCGAACTGGACGCTGGACGGGGTTCTGCGCACCAGCGGAACGCTTCGGTGGAACTGCAGCATGCGGGCCTCCTCGCGCTCACCCTAGGGAGTCGCGGGGCCCTGCGGAAGGGCGGAGGGAGGAATGTGGATAACCCTGTGGACACAAAGCACCGGAAGGTGGACACCACAGTGGGAACCGCCCTGACGGGGGTTCCTGCGATGCGCCTTCCGGTGCAATGCCCTCCAGCCTCTCGCGAAGCCCGTGAGCCTTCCCCTAGCCCACGAACCTCGGGTTTTCCGGAGGTATGACACACAAACCTAAGAGGCGCGCGCGACCCCGTCAACACGAGTATGCCCACATGCGGCGCGCAGCCTGTGGATAACGTGTTGACAACACGCGCAGCCATGTGAGGATCGCTGTGGACGACACGCAGGATGGTATGAGAGGTGCCGCGGTCTGGTGCGGTTCGCGCTGTGGACGTCGATCGGCGCTGAGATTTCTCGAAAGATTTTTCGTCCTCGTCGCGATCCGACCGTGGATCGAGACCCGTGATCCGGTGGAGCCGAGGACGCGTGTCCGTGGTCATGGCTACTGTGGCCGATATGGATGTGACAGAGGTGCTCGCGGCGATCGACGATGGCACGATCGTCGTGCGCCGCTCTGCGCGGCGGCGGAAGACGATCTCTCTGAAGCGGGAAGGTGAGAAATGGCTGCTCGCGGTGCCGCAGCGGTTCCAGCCGGAGCGCAATGTGGAATCGATCGCGGCGCTCATCGCGCGGATGGAGCGCCGGGCCGTCCGCGCGTCGCCCGGTGACGAAGAGCTCCTGGCCCGGGCACTCACACTCAACACCCGCTACTTCGATGACGGGATCGAACCGGTGTCGGTCGTGTGGGTGAGCAACCAGAACACGCGCTTCGCGTCGACGACGAGTGCACGTCGCACGATCCGAGTGTCCTCGCGGCTCTCGGCTGTTCCGGGATGGGTCCTCGACGCCGTCCTGGTGCACGAACTGGCGCACCTGCGACGACCGGACCATTCGCCCGCGTTCCACGCCCTCACAGCGCGATACCCGCACACCCAGAAGGCCGATGTGTTCCTCGAGGGGTTCAGCTACGGCGAAGGCGCGCAGAAGCGGGAGCAGGGCTGAATCAGGGCGTCCGCGCGTCTGTCTCCGTGCGCTGCAGGAGTGCACGCAGATCGGTGCGGAGATCCTCCGCGGTGCCCTGCGGCAGCTTATCCACGGGCCACCATGCGACGTCGCCGATTCCGGCGTCGGTCGTGACGAGCGGGTGGCTGTGGGGCGCACTGGCGGCGTAGAGGACGTCCAGGTGCGATGCGCAGGCCGCTGACCCCACGCTGAACGTCCGCACGGCAAGAGGCGCGGGGGACAGCCGCACCTGGTCCGACGCGGCATCGACGCCGGCCTCTTCCCGCAGTTCCCGCATCGCGGCGGCACGCAGGGAGGTGTCCGCGGCCTCGATGTGCCCGCCGAACTGCCTCCACTGACCGGATCGCAGGTGCAGGCCGAGTGCGATGAAACGCCGACCCGAGTCCGGTTCCCCTGACTCTTCGTCGATCCGCGACAGGAGTAGGCAGCTCGCCGTCACGTGGTGGGGTCCCGCGTCCTTGGCCAGGACGAGGGAGCCGTCCCGCAGCCCGGCCCGGGCCTCGGCCGCGAGTCGTCTCTCTTCCGGGGGGAGCGCGGACGACGACAGCGCAGCGGAACTCAGACCCGTGTCCAGCAACGACTGCCCGTCCGCGGCACCTGCGCGAGCGGCACCTGCGTGCGCGGCACCTGCGTCCGCGTCACTCAGTGCTGCCGCCCTGGTCGTCGGCTTCGCGCAGGATCCGCTCCAGCGCTTCGTCCAGCGACGAGTCGGACGCCCAGTCAGTGGTGCGGCGCTCCTCGTAGCCCAGCGGGTCATCGAGGTCCTCGGTGTTCGGGAGGACGTCCGGGTGGCGGAAGACGCCATCGCGCGCCTCTGCACCGGACTTCTGCTCGAGGAAGGTGAAGAGAGCGGCGGCGTCGCGCATACGGCGAGGGCGCAGCGAGAAGCCGATGTGCGCGGTGAAGGATGCCTCTGCCTCCGATTCGGACGCCGCACGGCTGCGTAGCGCCTCACGGATCGCGTCGCGGTCCTCGAGCGCCTCGCACGCGCTGTAGACCACGACGTCGGACCAGCCGGCGATGACGGAGAGCAGATTCTCCAGCGCTGTGAGCGCCTCCCGTTGGGACTCCGTGGTCTGCGGAGCGAGGAGGCCGGACCGCAGCTCCTCGCTCATCCGCTGCATCTCCGACGGATCGCCGCTCGAGGCGGCGTCCTGGATGCGGCTGAGGTCGACTTCCACGCCGGCCGCGTACTTCGCGAGTGCGGTCTCCACGTGCCCGCTGAGCCACGGGTTCTTCGCGAACAGCCACAGGTGCGCGAGTTCGCGCGCCGCGAGCCAGATGCGCAGCTGGGACGGATCCACATCCATCTCCGCCGCGGCACCGGGGAGGTTCGCCTCGACGAGCACGGGGGAGTGGCCGAACAGCGGCAGACCGAACTCCGTGCCGCTCAGGACCGCTCCGGACAGAGCGGCGACGGCCTCGCCGATCTGCATGGCGAACATCGACTGGCCCATCGACGTGATCATCTGGCCGGCTCCGGACATCAGCTGCGCCATCTCCGGCGGCATCTGTTCCGTCAGTCCCTCGACCATCGACTCCGACATGTTCCGGCGGACGGGATCCGCGAGTCGGTACCACTCGTCGAGCGAGCCCTTGGCCCACGCCGCGCGGTTGAGCGCCTGCGGCTCCGACACATCGGCGGATGGATCCGTCACTCGCTCCAGCCACAGTTCGGCCAGGCGGAACGCATCGGTGGTGTTCTTCGCCAGGTCGGCGGTGATCGCCGGGTCAGGGGTGGGGACGTTCTGGTCGATGACGCGCTGGGTGGCGGCACGCGGGTCGCCGCCGGACAGCATGCCCTGGAGCTGGCCCATCATCCCCTGGAGCATCGCCGGGTCGAACGGCATACCGCCCTGTCCGCCGGCACCGAAGGGGGATCCCTGCGCACCCTGACCGCCCGGTCCGAACACCATGCCGAACATCTGCTCGAACGGGTTCTGGCCGCCGTCGCCGCTGTCGTCGTCCGGTGTCCGATCGTCGTTCTTGTCGCTCATGGCAGTCCCTGTCCGTCGTTCGTAGAAATGCTGTGCTCACCCTAACGTTCCCACCCTGTCGGATCCTTCCCGGAACGGCGCTTGCGCACGGTGTTCCCAGTCGGCTCCGCGCAGTCGCGGAGGGGCGGTGCCCGATTTCAGCGGGGCGGGTCACTCCACTACACTGATCTGGACGCAGAAGACTCTGGAGGTCCTTCACGTGAGCGCATCTCCGCCCGCACCGGGGCCGGTTCCCGCCGACGACGCAGTCGGCGGAGCATCGTCCCCAGCGGCAGCCGGAGACTCTCCGCGGAAGGGGATCCGCTTCTTCGCGTCACCGGGAATCTCCGGTCTCCTCCTCTACGCGCTCGTGTTCGTCCTAGCGCTCACGCCGGTGCCCTATCTTCTCCAGACGCCGGGCCCCGTCGTCAACACCCTCGAGCCCTATGAGGGCGTCGACCTGGTCTCGATCTCCGGCACCCAGACGTACGAGGCCGAAGGTACGCTCGACATGCTCACGGTGGCGGTGTCGGGAGGACCCGGCCGCGACATCTTCACGGCCCAGGCATTCTTCTCCCTGCTCAACGGTGTGGAGACGGTCGTGCCGTCGGAGGCGTACTACCCGCTCGACACGACCCGCGACCAGGTGTCGGACCAGAACAGCGCGGACATGATGTCGTCGCAGGATCAGGCGACCGCCGCTGCGCTGGGAGAACTGGACATCGACTACGACTCCGTGATCGGTGTGAGCCAGATCGTCCGCGGATCGCCGGCCGAGGGCGTCCTGCAGCCCGGCGACCACGTCCTCGCCGTCGACGGCGAGGACGTCGACGGGTCCGACGACGGGATGAGCGCCGTGCGCGAGGCCGTCGTCGCCGCGGACGGCGAGGTCCAGCTGACGATCGAGCGCGACGGGCAGACCGACGAGGTCGCCGTCGAGCCCGCCGAACCGATCGAATCGGACGGCCAGCAGTCGATCGGGGTCGTCATGTCCCCGGCGTACAGCTTCCCCTTCGACGTCGACTTCGCCGTCGAGGGGATCGGCGGCCCGTCCGCCGGCACCATCTTCGCCCTCACGATCATCGACATGCTCACGGAGGGCGATCTCACCGGCGACCAGGCCATCGCGGGGACGGGCGCGATCGATGCGTCCGGCACCGTGTCCCCCATCGGTGGGGCGCGGCAGAAGGTAGCCGCGGCCTCGGCCTCGGGCGCGGATTACTTCCTCGCCCCCGCAGGCAACTGCACAGAGGTCCTCGGCGCGCACGGCGTCGACGACACGACCGTCGTGCGCATCGACGACCTGAGCGCTGCGCATCAGGCGGTCACCGACATCGCAGAGGGCAGCACAGACACGCTGCCGACGTGCACGGACCCCGAATCGTGATCGCACAGAGGCCACGACCCGGATCCTCCGCACGGACAACCACGGACCGACTGAACACCACCAGTCGGCTGACAGAAACGAAAGGGCGAGTGTGAGCTTCTCAGCCAGACCCCCGCACCCGCAGGCACCTGCGAGCACCGGAAGCAGACGACCGTCACCGCTGCTCCTCACGATCATCGCGGTGCTTGCACTCGTCGCGCTGTTCGTGGCGTTCGCACAGGTCTACACGGAGGTGCTGTGGTTCCAGCAGCTCGACCGCTTCGACGTCTTCGCGACGGAATGGGTCGCGAAGGGCGTGCTCTTCGCGATCGGCTTCGTCCTCATAGCGGTGCCGCTCTGGTTCATGCTCTTCTTCGCCCACCGGTCACGGCCGACGACCGCGCCCTCGAATCCGCGGGAGGAGAACCTCGACCGCTATCGCGAGGCGGTGGAGCCGCTGCGTCGGACGCTCACCTACGCGATCCCCGCAGTGATCGGTCTGCTGGGCGGCGTCGCGCTGAGCGCATCATGGCAGGACGCGCTCATGCTGCTGAACTCGGTGCCGTTCGGAGTGTCGGATCCGCAGTTCCAGCAGGATGTGGGCCTCTACGTGTTCACGCTGCCGATGGTCAACATCCTCGTGGACTACCTGGGCATGATCGCTCTGCTCGCCTTCATCGCGAGCATCGTCGCCCACTACCTGTTCGGGGGTGTGCGGCCGCGTGAGACGCGCGGGTTCGACATCACGAAGAGCGCACGCATCCAGCTTGCGACCGTCCTCGCGGTGCTGATCCTGATCCAGGCCCTGCGCCTGTTCCTGTGGCGGTTCTCCCGGCTCACGGACGATTCCGGTCTGGTCACCGGCGCGACCTACACGGACGTGAACGCGGCCCTCCCGGCCATGCTCATCGTGTCGATCGCCGCCCTCCTCGTCGCGGCCCTCGTCTTCTCCACGGCGTACTTCAAGACGTTCCGGCTCACGGCGATTTCGCTGGGCATGCTGCTGGTGCTGGGCGGCGTCGCCGTCGTCGGCTTCCCCGCGACCATGCAGCAGTTCCAGGTCAACCCGTCGCAGCAGAGCCTCGAGTCGGAGTACATCCAGCGCCACCTGGAGGCGACCCGCAGCGCGTACGGAATCGACGACGTGGAGGTCATCCCGTACACGCCGTCGACGCAGGGCGAGTCCGGTGCCCTCCGTCAGGACGCGGCGACCGCGGCGAGCGTGCGACTGCTCGACCCCAACCTGGTGTCCGACACCTTCCGTCAGCTGCAGCAGACCCGTTCGTACTACGCGTTCCCCGAGCAGCTGGACGTGGACCGCTACGACATCGACGGCAAGAGCGAGGACACCGTCATCGCTCTGCGCGAGCTGAACCCGGACGCGCAGTCCGACAGCACGTGGGTCAACCAGGCGACGGTCTACACGCACGGCATCGGAGCGGTGGCAGCCTACGGCAGCCGTCGGGGAGCCGACGGGGAACCGGCGTTCTTCGAGGCGGGGATCCCGCCCAGCGGCGTGCTCTCGGAGCAGAGCGAGTACGAACCGCGCGTCTACTTCGGTGAGCGCTCCACCCAGTACTCGATCGTGGGTGCGCCGGAAGGTGCGGACCCGGTCGAGCTCGACTACCCGGCCGATGAGGAAGAGGGCTCCGGGCAGGTGAACTACACGTTCTCCGGTGACGGTGGGCCCAGCGTCGGCAACTTCTTCAACCGACTGCTGTACGCGATCAAGTTCCAGGACGAGCAGATCGTGCTGGCCGACACGGTCAACGACGAATCGCAGATCCTCTACGACCGCACTCCGCGCGAGCGCGTGCAGAAGCTCGCTCCGTTCCTCGAGGTCGACGGCGATCCGTACCCGGCCGTCGTCGATGGTCGGATCAAGTGGATCCTCGACGGATACACGACGTCGGATCAGTACCCGTACTCGCGCCCGTCCGTCCTGCAGGAGGCCACGACGGACTCCACGACGGCGAACACCGGCGCGGTCGTGGCGCTGCCGGACCAGCAGGCGAACTACATCCGCAACTCCGTGAAGATCACGGTCGACGCGTATGACGGTTCCGTGGACATGTACGAATGGGACGACGAGGATCCGGTCCTCGATGCATGGATGAGCGTCTTCCCGGACCTCATCAAGCCGGCGTCGGAGATCTCCTCCGACCTCATGAGCCACATCCGCTACCCGGAGGACCTCTTCAAGGTCCAGCGCTCACTGCTCACGCAGTACCACGTGTCGAATGCGAGTGAGTACTACTCAGGTCAGGACTTCTGGACCCTTCCCGTGGATCCCACGACGGACCAGGAACAGGGCCTGGTGCAGCCTCCGTACTTCCTGACGCTGGAGATGCCGGGTCAGGAGCAGCCCGCCTTCTCGCTGACGTCGTCGTTCATCCCGCGTCCCACCCAGGGACAGACGCGCAACAACCTCACCGGCTTCCTCGCTGCGAATGCGGATGCGGGCGATGCCGAGGGTGAGGTGAGCGACGAGTACGGCAAGCTGCGTCTGCTCCAGCTGCCGAGGAACACCACGTTCCCCGGTCCCGGCCAGGCGCAGAACAACTTCAACACCGAGCCGGAGATCCAGACGAGCCTCAACCTGCTCCGCCAGGGTGAGTCCCGCGTGGAGAACGGCAACCTGCTGACGCTGCCGGTGGCGGACGGTCTGCTCTACGTCCAGCCCGTCTACGTCCGGTCGGCGGGGGAGACCTCGTACCCGGTGCTGCAGCGTGTGCTCGTGGCCTTCGGCGAGCAGATCGGCTTCGCGCCGACGCTCGACGAGGCGCTCGATCAGGTGTTCGGCGGTGACTCCGGTGCGGAGGCCGGTGACTCGGACGCTGCCGGCGAGACGGAGTCCGGTGAGGCCGGCGGTCCGTCTGAGGGCGGCGAGGGCGATGGCGGCGGGGAGCAGCCCGCAGGCGTCGACGAGGCCCTTGATCGGGCACGCACTGCCATGCAGGAGGCGGACGAGGCGCTGACAGACGGCGACTTCGCCGCCTACGGCGAGGCCCAGGAGCGTCTGCGTGAGGCGCTCGAGGACGCGATCGACGCGGAGGGCGGAGACGCCGCCGCCGATGACGCGGCCGCAGACGGTGCACCGACGGAGTCGGCACCGGCAGAGGAGGCGCCCGCTGCGGACGAGGCGGGGTCGGCCGGCGAGGGCTGATGCCCGCGTTCGGACTGTCCTGCGGGTGAGGAGCCCGCACACTGTGGTCCCGGGCCCGTGATCCATCATCACGGGCCCGGGACCAGCGCATATGTGTCACGCATCACCCGCTGTCGATTTGGTGGTCACCCGGGGTTCACGTAGAGTAGTCATTGCAACGCGGGGTGGAGCAGTTCGGTAGCTCGCCGGGCTCATAACCCGGAGGTCGAGGGTTCAAATCCCTCCCCCGCCACAGAAGAGGAAGAACCCCCAGCCACAGGCTGGGGGTTCTTTCGCATTCCGGTTTTCCTCCGCCGGTACGGCGGATCTCCCCAGCGTCCGACGGCATGCTCGCGGACTAGTTTCAGTGGTATGAACTGGACAGCTCCCACCTTCGCATCGGAACGGTGTGATGCGTGATGTCCGCGAGGAGCTCCCTCTCCGTCCGCTGGGCACTGGGCGATCTGCGCGGCAACGTCGGGACCAGCGCAGCCCTCGTCCTCATCCTCAGCGCACTGCTCATGGCCACCGGTGCGATGGTCATGGAGCGCCTGCTCGGCTCCATCGACTCGCTCTTCGAACAGTCACAGCCCCCGCACTTCCTGCAGATGCACAAGGGCGACTACGACACTGGCGCTCTGGAACGATTCGCAACTGACCATCCCGAGATCGACGCGTGGCTGGTCGAGGAGATGCTCGGCTACGACTCCGCCGCCCTGTACTGGCACCGGCCCTCCACCGGTGAGTCGGGGGACCTGTCGGCCAGCGCGACCGACATCTGTTCGCCACGCAGAACACGGAGTTCGACTTCCTGCTGGACGCCGCCGGCAGCGCACCGGAACCGGCGTCCGGGGAGATCTACGTGCCGGTCGAGTACCAGCAGTCCTACGACCTGCAGCGGCATGATGTGCTGAGGATCGCGACCGGTACGGAACCCGTCGAACTGGAGATCGCAGGCTTCATCCGCGATGCCCAGATGGCCTCGTCGATGTCCTCGGCCACCCGGTTCCTCGTCGCACCGGAGGATTTCTCCGTGCTGAAGACCTCCGGCGGCAATGCTCCAGAGATCATCGTCGAGTATCTGCTGGACGACCCTGCTGCCGCGAACGATCTCCAGCGCGCCTACGAATCCGCCGAGGGGGTGCCGCAGAACGGGCAGGCGGTGACGTACTCGATGATCCGCCTGTTCAACGCGCTCGGCGATGGCATGGTGGCCGTGGCACTGATGTTCGTCAGCGTCGTCCTCATCGCGATCGCCCTCCTCAGCCTGCGCTTCGTCATCCGCGGCAGTCTGGAAGACCAGGTCCGTCCGATCGGGACGATGAAGGCTCTGGGGATCCCCTCCCGCACGATCGTTTCCCTGCAGCTCAGCAAGTACAGCGTGATGACGATCGCCGCGTGCGTGATCGGCGGACTGCTGGCGATACCACTCGCGCGGCTGCTCACTGGGGGCATCCAGGCCCACTATGCCCAAGCACCTGCCGGATTGATGACCGTCCTCGCACCTGTCCTTTCGCTGGTACTCGTCTATCTGCTCGTCATCGCGATCTGCACGGGGGTCCTGCGCGCGGTGCGAAGGATTGATGTCGTCGGCGCACTGGTGCATGGCAGCACGCGGTCCGAGGCGCAGGCAGTGCGCAGGGCCCGTCGCCGATCCGCGCATGTGCGCAGGATCGGGCTGGCCGGATTTCGTGGGGGACGGCGCGCTCTCACCCGTCGGCTGGCTGTGATCGATCTGCAGGCTGAGGCAGGTCAATGGGTGCTCATCCTTCTCGTCCTCATGCTCGCGACGCTGCTCGGCACACTGCCGCTGAGTCTTCTCAACACCTTCGAGAACCCTCGCTTCGTCACTTATATGGGCGCGCCCCAGGCTGATGTGCGTGTGGACCTGCAGCACTCCGACACGGTCGCAGACGATTACCGCGACGTGCTGGCGGATGCCGAGGCTGACCCGCGCCTGACTGATGTCCGCAGCTTCGCCATGGAGCTCTACGAGACCCCTGGAGCAGAGGGATGGCAGCTGCTGCGCATCGAGGTGGGCGACTACTCCGACGGCGGCATCGACTACCTGCAGGGAGACGCACCGCGACCGGGGCAGATCGCGTTGTCGATGCTGAATGCAGAGGAGCACCAGGCGGAGCTCGGCGACGAGATCACGATCCGTCCAGTGGGTTCCGCCGGAGCGGGCTCCGCCGGACGAGAAGAGACCCTGAGAGTCAGTGGCATCTACCAGGACGTCACGAGCGGGGGCTATACCGCCAAGATGGCCGACGAAGTCCGCCCCGGCGCTGCTGCGTACGTCGTCTACGCAGAGTCAGCCGGGGATGCCGATCCCGCTGCGGCTGCTGAAGACTACAGCCGTCGATACCCCGGCGCCTCTGCTTTCGCAATGGAGGACTGTATGCGCCAGACGATGTCCTATCTGACCGACGCACTGCGCAGCGCCGCGATCCTGGCCGTCGTGTTCGGACTCGGTGTCGTCGCCCTCATCACGGCGCTGTTCGTCCGACTGCGCATGACACGCAACCGGCAGTCGATGGGCACACTGGCCGCGCTCGGCTTCGCACCCGACCAGATCGGCTCGCAGGTCCGATTCCAGACACTCATCACCGTCGCCCTGGGGACTGTGCTCGGTGTCGTGCTCACCGCGACCGGCGGCGAGGCGATGGTCGGAGTACTGCTCTCACTGTCCGGTCTGGGCATCGCGGAGGTGTCCTTCCTCCCGAATCCGTGGCTGGTCTATCTGGCCGTTCCGCTGGCACTCATCGCCACCGGGTATCTGAGTGCGGTGGTGCTGACGGCCCGGCTGCGCCGAGCGCCCATGGCACTGTGGATCAACGAGGAGTAGGAGCACCATGTCACCGATCGCTCTGCACGCACGACGACTGAGCAGGACCTATCGGACAACCTCCCCGCCGGTGCACGTGCTGGATGGGATCGACCTGGAGGTGCGAGACGGTGAGTTCATCGTCATCATGGGTGCCTCAGGTTCGGGTAAGTCGACCCTGCTGTACTGCCTCAGCGGCATGGACCGCCCCACGGGCGGATCGGTGGAGCTGGCAGGTACGGACCTGACAGTACTCACGGCGAAGGAGATGAGCCGGATCCGGCTGACCCGGATGGGCTTCGTCTTCCAACAGGCGCACTTCCTGGCGAATCTCTCCATTCGCGACAACGTCCTGCTCCCGGCTCTCAACGCCTCACCGAACGATCCGGACGGTGCCAGCTCCCGAGTCGACATGCTCCTGGAGAGGTTCGGCATCGCCGAGCTCGCCGGCCGCAGAATCACACAGGTGTCCGGCGGGCAGATCCAGCGCGCCTCGATCTGCCGGGCGCTGGTGTGCAGCCCTGAGATCCTGTTCGCCGACGAGCCTACGGGCGCACTCAACACCAGCATGACCACCGATGTGATGGATGCGCTGACCCAGGTCCATGCCGACGGCACCACGCTGGTGATGGTCACTCATGAGCCTGCCTGTGCGGCTCGGGCTGAACGAGTGATCTACCTGCGTGACGGAACGGTGGTCGATGAGCTGCGCTTGGGCGCCTGGACCGCGGCCGAGGCGGTGCCCCGCGAGGATCGGCTGCTCGCCTGGCTCCGTGCGCGGGACTTCTGAGACCCGCTCCACGGAGGATCGGCGGCGGGGGACCGCCGTCGCCGCGCATTCACGAGGCGATACCATCAGATGACGAGGTCGTCATCGACTTCGGGTGGAGTGACCGAGTGGCCAGGTCGCAGCCTGCAACGCTGCGTACGCAGGTTCGAATCCTGCCTCCACCTCTCACGTCACTTCTTCTTGGCCCCGGAGCCGCCGACGCCGGCGATGAGTGCGACTGCGATCGCGGCCATCCAGGAGTCCTTGGCCAGGCCGAGGCCTGCGCCCGACGGGCGGACTCCGTCCTCCTCCGTCTTCTCCGGGTCGCGGAAGTAGATGCTCAGCATTCCTGCGGAGAATCCGCCCAGCGCCAGGCCGGCGAGGCGGTTCGGTACGAAGGGGAGCAGGAGTGCGCCGCCCACGGCGATCTCGCCGACTGCGACGAGCTTCCCGAACTGACGAGATTCCAGGTTCGCGAGCGCCGGGATCCCCTTGACTGCCTCCGCGTGGAGGTATCCCGCTGTGCCTTCGTCCATCTCGAGCTTCCCGATGCCCGAGTTGAGGATGAAGGCGCCGGGAACGGAGCGCAGTGCGATGCTCGCGATTGAGGGGAGTGCCATGGTGAGTCCGCCTTTCGTGGTGCGACCAGTGTGCGCGAACGGTCGTCGCGCTCGGTACTCACCCTAGACGCCTCGTCCTTGCCTTTCATGGACGCTCCCAGTCCTCGATCCGGCCCGGCACGACATCGAAGAGCGGGTGCGGGGCAGGATCCGCAGCCTGCCAGCGCTCGGCATCTTCCGGACTGCGGTCAGCCAGCTTGCGCCCCAGGTGGGACCACTCGAATGCGAGCTGCCCATCGGTGACCGACATGAGAAGGTCGCCGCCGAGGTCGCTGTCGCCTTCGTGGGACCGTGCCGGCTCCAGGATCCGGTCGCGGTCGAAGCGGTAGTCGCGGGCCGTCGCCTCATCGGCGAGACCGGAGAGGTATACGCCGATCGCGGTCAGGGGCTCATCCACCGCACGGAAGCGCACGAGCTGTGGGTGGCTGCGGTAGCCCCGCGTGCGTCCGTCCAGCACGGCCTGAGCCAGCAGGCTCTCGCGCCAGCAGGCGACGAGACCCTTCCCGTCCAGGTGCGCGGGGTGCAGCGACCAGATCCTCATCGGGACGCCTTCGCGAGCTTGGAGGGCCACCACACGGCGGGTCCGATGTCGTGGACCAGAGCGGGAACGAGCAGTGCCCTGACGAGGAACGTGTCGAGCAGGACGCCGAACGCCACGATGAACGCGATCTGGGCGAGGAAGAGGATCGGGATGACCGACAGTGCGGCGAACGTCGCGGCCAGCACGACGCCTGCGGATGTGATGACGCCCCCCGTCACAGCGAGCGCTCGGATGACGCCGGGTCGGGTCCCGTGCGCCAGCGACTCCTCCCGCACGCGGGTCATGAGGAAGATGTTGTAGTCGATCCCCAGCGCCACGAGGAAGACGAATCCGTAGAGGGGGACAGCCGGATCGGCTCCGGGGAAGTCGAACACGTGGTTGAACACGAGCGCGGCGACCCCCATCGCGGTGCCGAAGGACAGCACGGTCGTGAGCACCAGCAGGATCGGAGCGAGCACCGATCGCAGGAGCACCATGAGGATCAGCAGGATGACCACCAGCACGATGGGGATGATGAGGTTCCGGTCGTGGATGGCCGCCTCATTGGTGTCCACCGCCGTGGCGGTGACTCCTCCCACCAGCACATCGGCGTCGGCATTGGCATATGCCTCCCGCAGATCGCGCACTGTGTCCTGCGCGGCCGCGGAATCCGCAGGGTCGCTCAGAGTCGCCTGGAGCATGATGGAGCCGTCGACCTCGGTGGGCTCCGGCACCGGAGTGCCCGGAGGTCCGTACGCCCTGACTCCGTCCTCGTCGACGGGCGCGGAGCCCGCGTCGGCCTCGTCGGTGGTCACGGTGACGCCGTCGACCCCCGGGTTGTCGAGGAGTACATCTGCGGACTCCTGAAGGGAATCCGTGTCAGTGACGATGTAGGCGGGGCTTCCCGAGCCGCCGGGGAAGTGCTCGCCCAGAGCCGCCTGTCCATCGCGCGCCTCGGAGGCGCCCAGCACCAGTTCTGACTGAGGCACACCTTCGGCATCGAGTTGGGTGAGGCCCAGAGCGCCCACCAGCAGCAGGAGGGTCGTGCCGATCCAGATGCGTCGGGGCCTGCGCTCCACGACGCGCCCGATACGCGCCCAGAACCCGCGCGTGGGCACTCCGCCCTCCGCCGCCACGAGCTCGGGCTCGAAGCGCGGACGGCGGGGCCAGAAGGCGGCCCGGCCGAACGCGTAGAGGATCGCGGGCAGGAGGGTGAGGGCGGACAGCATCGCGAAGCCTATGCCGATCGAGGCGACGGGCCCCAGCGTGCTGTTCGACTTGAGATCGCTCAGGAGCAGGCACAGAAGGCCGGCGATGACCGTTCCGCCGGACGCCAGGATCGGTTCGACCGATCCCCGCAGGCCCTGCATGGAAGCGGTCCACTTGTCTTCGTGGACGCGCAGCGCCTCCCGATAGCGCGCGACGTACAGGAGTGAGTAGTCGGTCGCCGCGCCGATGACGAGGATGAAGAGGATGCCCTGCGTCTGACCGCTCAGCAGGAGGACATCCGCCTTCGCCAGCCACCAGACCGTCAGCAGAGCGACGGTGAGGGCGAAGACGCTCGTCGACAGCACGGCGATCGGCAGGAGGAGCGAGCGGTAGACGACGATGAGGATGAGGAAGACTGCCGCGAGTGCCACTGCCAGCAGCAGCCCGTCGATGCCGGCGAACCCGGCTGCGAGGTCAGCGCTGAACCCTGCCGGACCGGTGACGAAGACTTCCACGTCATCGGGCAGATCCGCGCCGAGCGTGGCCGAGACCTCCGCTACGACGTCACCCAGTTCCGCGTCGGAGCCGATCGGCACGAATGACTGGGCTGCGAGCCCATCGTCAGAGGGGATCACGGGAGACAGGTCGTCCTGCACCCCCGCGACGTCCGGCAGCTGCGAGACGGCCTCGTCGATGTCTTCCAGACGCTCGTCCGAGAGCTCTGTGTCAGAGGTGAAGACGACCACCGCTGGGATGGTGTCCGCATCATTGAACTCGCCCAGCAGCTCCTGCACCGCCGTCGCATCCGCGGATTCGGGCAGGTACGACGTCTGATCGTTGGAGGAGACCTCCGAGACCTTCCCGAAGTATGGCCCGCCCACCGCCGCGCCCGTCAGCCATAGAAGGATGAGGAGGGCGGGAAGGAAGACACGCAGCCAGCGGGGAACACGGCTGCTGGTCGGTGGGCGATGACTCATCTGCGACTCCTGGAATGGGTGGGGAGGGTCGACCGGGCGGCTTCCCAGGTGCACACTATACTGTCGGAATGGCAATAGTAAACCCGGGGATAGTAGTGTGCGGCCGCACTGCCCGCGAGTCGTAGGATGGCCAGCATGTCAGCACCAGAGTCCGGGACCGATGCCGTATCGGAGAACCTGTATGAGGTCGATGCGGTGGACCCCCTGCATCGACTCGTCGATCGCTCCGGAATGTCGGCCGACGACATCGAGCAGATCGGGCGACTCATGCGCGGGATCGCGGACCTTCGCGCGGCCGAGCAGCGCCTGACCGAGGCCTCGCAGAAGTACATGAAGCTGAGCCAGCAGGACATGCGCGCGATCCAGTACCTCATCGTGGCGAGCAACCACGGGACGATGGTGACTCCCGGAATGCTCGCCGCCCATCTGCAGATCTCCGCGGCATCGACGACCAAACTCCTCAACCGGTTAGAGGACGGGGCACACATCACGCGCGAGGTGCACCCCGCCGACCGCCGCGCCTTCGTGGTGCGTGTGACGCCGGGGACCATGGAGTCCGCGATGGACACCGTGGGGCGGCAGCACGCGAAGCGATTCGACTCCGCGGCGCGGTTGACCGCTGAGCAGCGAGACATCGTCATCGACTTCTTCCGCGACATGACAGAGCAGCTGTCCCTGGATGACGTGGCGTGGGCCGAAGACATCTGACACCGATCTGCTGCCCCTCTCGGCCGCCTCGCGTCAGGGCGGCGAGCGCGGAATAGAAGGACGTCGCCTCGGGGTTGTGCTCGGGGAAGGTCGGCCCCGCGCTGGTCGACCCGAACCCCGCGATCAGAGGAGTACCCCGCTGTGCCCGTTCCCTTGAGCATTCTCGACCTCGTCTCCATTTCCGAAGGGTCGACGGCCCGTGACGGCATCGCCGCATCGGTGCGCTCTGCACAGCTCGCAGACCGCCTCGGCTACCGGAGGCTGTGGTTCGCGGAGCACCACAACACCGTGAACCTCGCTGCCAGTGCGACAGCACTGCTCATCTCCCACGCCGCCGAGGCGACGGAGACCATCCGTCTCGGATCCGGCGGCGTCATGCTCCCCAACCATGCGCCGCTCATGGTTGCCGAACAGTACGGGACCCTCGCGAACATGTACGGCGACCGGATCGATCTGGGCCTCGGACGGGCGCCCGGCACCGACCAGATGACTGCGCAGGCGCTCGCGCGCTCGTCGGCAGAGCCCCAGGCGTTCGCCCAGAACATCTACGACCTGCAGGGATGGTTCGGTGAAGAGGGCCGGGCCCACAGCACGCCGATCATCTCTGCCGTCTCCGCACACTCGAACGTGCCGATCTGGGTGCTGGGTTCCACCGTGAACGGTGCTGCGATCGCAGGACAGCTGGGGTTGCCGTTCTCCGTGGCCTCGCACTTCGCTACCGACCAGCTCGACCAGGCGATCCGCGTCTACCGGGAGTCATTCACGCCGGAATCGCCGACCGCGCAGATCGATGAGCCCTACGTCATGGCAGGCATCAACGTGATGGTCGCGCCCACGGATGAGGAAGCGGCCTACGAGTTCACGACGGTCGGGCAGATGTTCATGGACCTCAGCTCCGGCGGTCGCCGCAAGCTCCAGCCTCCGATCGAGCCGGAAGCGTTCGCCGCTCGTGGCGGAAGACGCAATCCGATGCTGGAGATCAGTGCAGTCGGCTCCCCGTCGACTGTGAAGGGTCAGCTCGATGCCTTCGTCGAGCGCACCGGCGCCGACGAGCTCATCACCGTCACCTACGCGTACGATCCTGCAGTCCGCGACCGCACGCTCCAGATGCTGGCGGACGTCTGGTTCTGACTGCCGCGTGCCCAGATGCGAGAGGGCTGAGGCTCAGCCCTCCTCCCACGCCACCTCGTCGGGTTCCTTGTCGGGCCTGAGCCCGCGCCACACAGGGTGACGGAGTCGTCCGTCACGCGTCCGACCGCTGTGCCGCACCTCGCCGACCAGCTTCGGGCTCACCCACGTCGCGTCCCTGCGGTCCTCGGTGGGCACATCCGTCGCCGCGGGCGTCTTCCTGCGCATACGGGCCAAGCGGGCGTGGAGATCATCGAGCTCCTCGTCGTCGAACCCGCTGCCGGCGCGACCCGCGTAGTGCAGCGTCCCGTCGATCGGCACCGCCAGCAGCAGGGACCCGAATGTGTGCGCGCGAGAGCCGTGGCCCTCGCGCCACCCGATGACGATGACCTCCTGGTGCTTCTCGTGCTTGATCTTCACCCAGTTCTCCGAGCGTCGACCGGACCGATAGTCACTGTCGACGTGCTTCGCGACGATGCCCTCGAGCCCCAGCTCCAGACTCACATCGAGCGCAGTGCTCAGAGGGACGCCGAGGTCGTCGGGCACCTGCACATGGTTTCCCGGTCCCAGCCGGTCGGTGAGCAGGCTGCGCCTCTCCGTGTACGGCCGATCCATCAGGTCCCCCTCGTGGGGATCGTGGATCATGTCGAACACCATGCAGTGGACCGGACTCCGACTCGCCGCCCGCTCGATCTCGCGTGATCGGCTGAGCTTCCCGCGCTTCTGCAGCAGCCCGAAATCGGGGCGGTTCGCGCTGTTCAGCGCCACGATCTCTCCGTCGAAGACGGTCCCGGCCTCCGCGAGCTCGGCGAACTCCGCCAGTTCGGGGAACACCTCGGTGAGGTCGTTCCCATTCCGGCTGCGCAGCGCGACGCCGTCCTCGTCCACCCCCACGATCACCCGGTATCCGTCCCACTTCGCCTCGTAGGCCCACTCGTCGCGTTCGAAGCGCGGCCCGGGCGCTCCCGCCGTGGCGAGCATGGGCCGTGGAAGGTCTGTGGGGGTGGACGCCGGCGTGACCTTCTTCGTGGCACGGCGCTTCCGCGGCTGGTCCTTCATGAGCCGCATGAGCCACTGGTCGCCATCGGTTCCTATGAAGACGTACCGGCGTGCCACGCCGCCCAGTCCGCCGTCCGACCGGCCGTGCAGCACCGCGACGACCTCGTCGTCCTCCCACTTCTCGATCTTGGTCACTCCGGAGTCCCAGATGCTCACCTCGCCCGCGCCGTATTCGCCGCGAGGGATGCTGCCCTCGAACGTCGCGTACTCGAGCGGGTGGTCCTCTGTCTGCACAGCGAGGCGGTTCACTCCCTGTCTGAGCGGTGGCCCCTTCGGCACGGCCCAGGACACGAGCACGTCGTGGTGCTCGAGTCGTGTGTCGAAGTGCAGCGCGGACGCGTGGTGCTCCTGGACCACGAAGACCGGGTCCCCTCCGGAGGCGGAGGATCTGTCGGCCGGGACGGGCTCGGGAGTGCGGGACTGATCTCGTTTGGTGTGGTACGTCTGCAGCCGGTCGGGGGCCTCGGCCGTGGTGGGGGCAGGAGGCGTGCTCTCCTCGGGCTCGACCGCGAGCCCCAGTGGGGCGAGCGGGTCGGAGCCGTCCGCGATGCGCTCCAGCACGTCGTCCATCGTGAGCTGGCCGAGGTCCGGGTCCTCGAGCTCCTCCCAGGCCCGCGGGGCCGCGACGGTGGGGGTGGCCCGTCCGCGCAGCGAGTACGGGCACACCGTCGTCTTCGACGCGCTGTTCTGACTCCAGTCGATGAGCACCTTGCCACCGCGCAGAGACTTCTTCATGTCGCTGACGACGGCATCCGGATGGTCGGCTTCCATTGAGCGTGCGAGTTCGTGGGCCACATCCGAGACCTGTCGCGACGTGTAGGTGCCGTCCAGCCCGGCATAGAGGTGGAGCCCCTTCGAACCGGACGTGACGGGAAAGGCGTCGAGGCCCATCCCACGGAGGACCTCCCTGCATTCGCGCGCGATCTGGGCGCACTCGGCGAGGCCCGCACCGGGCCCCGGGTCGAGGTCGAGCACGAGCCGGTCCGGGTTGGCGGGCTCCCCATCTGCGTCGAAGTGCCACTGCGGCACGTGGAGCTCGAGCGCAGCCACCTGCCCCAGCCACGTGAGGACTGCCGGCTCATCTGCCAGTGGGTACACGTTCGTGTGATCCGAGTGGCGTACGGAGATCCGGGGGATCCAGTCCGGAGCGGAGTCCTCGAGGTCTTTCCGGAAGAAGGGAGACTGAGGCTCCTTCTGCGTCCCCACGCCATCCGGCCAGCGCTTGCGCGTCACGGGCCGCCGCGTGGCATGGGGGAGGAGGAAGGGGGAGACGGCCGCGAGGTAGTCGAGGACGTCCCGCTTGGTCGTGCCCGTCTCCGGATAGAGCACCTTGTCGAGGTTGGTCACCCTGATCACGCGCTCGCCCACACGGATGGACTGCCGCTGTCCGGACCTGGCCGCCACTGTCGCCTTCCGCCCCTCTGGTGTCTCAAGGGGTCTTGTGCGTTGTCTGCGAATCGCTACGCTGGTTGAACAGCAATGCTAGTACCGTCGAGGCACCTGCGACAGGGGTTGAGGACATGCGCGCGATCTGGTCGGGAACCGTGGCGTTCGGGTTGGTGAGCGTGCCCGTGAAGCTCTACTCCGCGACGCGCTCACACGACATCTCGCTCCATCAGGTCCACGATGAGGACGGTGGGCGAATCCGCTACCAGCGCCGATGCGAGGTGTGCGAGAAGAAGATCGACTACGACCACATCGACAAGGCCTACGACGACGGAGAGGACACCGTCGTCATCACAGACGAGGACCTGAAGGCGATGCCGGCGGAGGAGGAGAAGGAGATCGAGGTCGTGCAGTTCGTCCCCGACGAGCAGATCGACCCGATGATGTTCGAGAAGAGCTACTACCTCGAACCGGCATCGAAGAATCCGAAAGCCTACGCGCTCCTGCGAGAGACCCTGGAGGAAGCGGGTCGCACTGCGATCGTCACCTTCGCTCTGAGGTCTCGCACTCGGCTGGCGGCTCTGCGCGTGCGCGACGACGTGATCGTTCTGCAGACGATGCTGTGGGCGGATGAGATCCGGTCGTCCGACGGCGTCTCCAGCGGCGGCGAGGCGAAGATCAGCGCTCGGGAGCGGAAGATGGCCCGGTCACTCGTCGACCAGTTCTCCGAGGACTTCGAGCCGGAGCAGTTCGTCGACGAATACCAGGAGCAGCTGCGAACACTCATCGAGGAGAAGCTCGAGCACGGCGACGCGATCGACACGGACGCCACGTTCGGTGACGTCGACGAGGGCGAAGCAGAGGGCGGCGACGTCATCGACCTCATGGAGGCACTCAAGCGCAGCGTCGACGAGAGGCGGAAGAGCGCTCCGAAGAAGAGCGGTAGTTCATCGAAGAGCTCCTCCTCGAAGAAGGCTTCGGGCGGACGATCCGCAGGGAAGAAGCGGGCTGGCGCGACGTCGAAGGCAGAGTCCTCAGCGAAGCCCTCTGCGAAGAAGGGGTCCGCCAAGAAGGGCTCCTCGAAGACGGGCGCTGAGAAGAAAGCCTCCGCGAAGAAGGGCTCCGCGACGAAAGCCTTCGCGAGGAAGGGTTCATCGGAGGCGGAGGGCTCCTCGACGAAGAAGAGTCCCGCGAAGTCCAAGAAGAGCGCCTGAGTTCTCGGTCAGAAGAGCGCGGGCTGCGCTGTGCGCGGAGCGGTCGCGGCTGCGGGCGCTGGCTCCGGAGTCTCTTCATCGTTCTGACCCGTCAGGCCGTGGCGTGCTATGAGTGGGCTGATGCGCCGCGCGAGCATTCGTCGGTAGGCCTGAGGTGCGTACGCGGAACGTGCGTACATCCCGGCATAGGCGTCCATCACCTCCGGACGCTGTTTCCTCAACCATCCGAAGTACCACTCGCGGGCGCCGGGGCGCAGATGCAGTGCACCGTAGACAACGCGATGGGCGCCAGCCTCTGCGATGGCGGACAGTGCGTCATCGAGCTGCTGCGTGGAGTCGGTGAGGTAGGGGAGGACCGGCATGAGGAAAACGCTGACCCTGAACCCAAGATCTGCCGCCGCCCGGACCGTTGCGAGCCGCGCTCTGGTCGAGGGCGTGCCCGGTTCGATCGACTGCTGCAGCTCGTCATCGAACACGGCGATGGACATCGCGAGGTCCACTGGGACCTCCTCGGCGGCCCGTGCCAGCAGCGGCAGGTCGCGGCGCAGGAGTGTGCCCTTCGTGAGAAGGGAGAAGGGGGTGCCGCTGCCGGCCAGTGCCTCGATGATCCCGGGCATCAGGCGGTATCGTCCTTCGGCACGCTGGTAAGGGTCTGTGTTGGTGCCCAGAGCCACGTGCTCGCGTCCCCACCGCGGCCGGTTCACCTCTGCGGAGAGGACGTCGGCCACGTTGACCTTCACGACGACCTGCTGGTCGAAGTCGCTCCCGGAATCCAGATCCAAGTAGGTGTGGGTGTTCCGCGCGAAGCAGTAGACGCAGGCATGAGAGCACCCGCGGTAGGGGTTGACCGTCCATTCGAACGGCATTGAGCTGCGGGCGGGGACGCGGTTCAGGGCGGACTTCGCGCGCACCTCGTGGAACCGCATCCCCGCGAACTCCGGGACGGTCGTCGTCCGTAGGAGCCCGGGCAGCTCGAGTGTTCCCGTCGCACCGGCGATACCGGAGTCATCTGTTGTGCTCTGTGCGTTCCACCTCATAACAGAAATTAGAACAGGTGAACGAATATTGCGCAAGGGCGCGCGGCCCTCCGTGAGCGGGCGCACCCGCCGGCCGCAGGGTGTGACCTGAATCTCTGCAGTGAAACCATGAAGCCCCTTGCGCATGGTTAAACTTTCAACTAATGTCTTACATGTAGTCACACACAACGACTTGAGGAGAAACAATGACTGCTCTGCCGAACAACCTGACAGCCGGAACCTGGAACATCGACGCCGTCCACTCGAAGTTCGCCTTCATCGCTCGCCACGCTGGCGTCTCGAAGGTCCGCGGCCAGTTCGACGTGATCGGCGGCGAGGTCGTCGTCGGAGAGGACTTCGAGAGCAGCACGGTCAGTGCAGAGGCCGACGCCTCCTCCATCACCACCGGCAACGAGCACCGTGACGGACACCTGCAGTCGGGTGACTTCCTCCTGGCCGAGGAGAACCCGAAGGTCGTCTTCGAATCCACCGGCATCTCGAACTTCGATGGCGAGGAGTTCGACCTGACGGGCAAGCTCACGATGCGCGGCATCACCAAGGACATCACTCTCAAGGCGGAGTTCGGCGGTGCGGCTGAAGACCCGAACGGAAACATCGTCTCGGGCTTCTCCGCCACCGGCCGCATCAACCGCAAGGACTGGGACATGAACTTCGAGGCCGTGCTCAAGGGCGGCGAGCTGCTCGTGTCCGACAAGGTCACCATCGAGATCGACATCGAAGCTGTCAAGGCCTGACACAGCTGCAACCAGCGATTGGAGCGGCGGACGCTTCCGCCTGAACCACGCAATGACGAAGCCCGAGGTGCTAAGCATCTCGGGCTTCGTCATTGCGTGGCGCGCCGGCACAGCCGGCCTCACTCAGCCTCGGCAAGCCGGCCTCGGCAAGCCGGCTCCAGTCAGCCGGCGAGCGTCTGCGCGTAGGCGCGGAACCGGGCCGCGGCCTCGGCGACGTCGTCGGCGGCCTTGCAGAACGAGTAGCGGACGACCGCGGCCATCGCGTCGGCGGTCGCGGACCCGGACTGGCACAGGGCGGGCACCGGAACGCCGGTGACGCCGACCTCGCGGGTCAGGCGCTCGTTCAGTGCGAATGCGTCCACGGCCGCATCCGTGAACCCCTTGAAGTCCACCAGCACGAAGTACCCCGATGCGGGGACCACGACCTCCGCCCCCGGGACCTCTCGCAGCGCCGCGACCAGGTCGTCGCGCCGTGCCGCGAGCGTCCGCCTGTTCTCCGCGAGGAACTCCGGATGCTCGATCAGCGCGTCGGCGATCGCGGGCTGGAGCGGCGCTCCGCTCGTGAAAGTGAGGTACTGCTTCACCGCGCGCACGGCCTCGAGCACGGCGGGGGAGCCGATCAGCCACCCGATCTTCCACCCCGTCGCGTTGAAGGCCTTGCCCGCCGATGACACGGTGACGACCCGGGAGCTGTCCAGCACCGCCGCAGGTGCCGTGTGGGTCCCGTCGAAGACCAGATGCTCGTAGACCTCGTCCGTGAGCAGCCACGCATCGACCGATTCGGCCAATGCCCCCACCCGGCGGATCTGCGCGGCATCGAGCACGAGGCCCGTGGGGTTGTGCGGGGTGTTCAGCAGCACGATCGAGGTGTTCTCGGAGAGCGCGTCCGCCAGCGCCTCGAAGTCGACCTGCACCGACCCGTCGTCGATCGTCAGTCCCACGGGACGCAGCCGTGCACCTGCGAGCGCGGCCGCGGCCGCGTACGAATCGTAGTAGGGCTCGAGCACGACGATGTCCGTGCCCCGCGGCGCGAGCGCGACGATCGTGGCCGTCAGCGCCTCCGTCGCCCCCGCCGTCACGAGGACGTCGGCGGCTGCGACGTCGTGGCCCCAGTCGCGCCGACGGTGCATCGCGATCGCTTCGCGGAGTGCGGGTACCCCTGAGGGCGGGGCGTACTGATTCGCACCCGCGCGCATCGCCTCGTATGCGGCGTCCAACAGGAACGCGGGTGCCGGATCACCCGGTGCGCCCTGACCCAGGTTCACCGCATCGTGCGACGCGGCCAGCTGCGTCATGCGTCCGAACACCGTCTCCTGGACCTCGCCGGCGGCGCTCACGAGGCCGGCCGCCTCGGACATCCGATGCCAGACCGGCTGCTCGCCCTCCAGACTGCCGGGCGCTCCCGTGTGATCGGTCATGCTGCGGTCCGCCGTGCTGTGATCCGCCATGCTGTGTTTCTCCGTGCTGCGTTCCGTCATGAGCGCACCCCGATCCGGTCGATCGCTGAGTCGTGGAGGGCTCCGTTGCTCGCGACCGCGTCCGCACCGAACGGACCAGGGACCCCGTCGAGGCCGGTGAACCGTCCTCCGGCCTCCAGGACGATCGGGACGAGCGCGGCCATGTCGTAGAGCTCCAACTCCGGCTCCGCGGCGATGTCCACGACGCCCTCGGCCACCATCATGTAGGACCAGAAGTCACCGTAGGCGCGCGTGCGCCAGACGTCGTCGAGGAAGTCCAGGAACCCGTCGCGCAGCCCGCGCTCCTTCCATCCGCTCAGGGAGGAGTACGACACCGAGGCGTCGGCCAGGTCTCCGACCTGCGAGACCTCGATCGGCTGCGGCGGGCCGCCCGCCGTCGTGCGGTGCGCTCCACCGCCGATCCGGGCCCACCAGCGCAGGCCCAGGGCCGGCGCGCTCACCACGCCCAGGATCGGTTCGGTCCCGTCGTAGAGGCCGATGAGCGTCGCCCATACGGGGACTCCGCGGACGAAGTTCTTCGTCCCGTCGATGGGGTCGATGATCCAGCGGCGGCCGGTGTCGTCCCCACGGGACCCGTACTCCTCGCCCAGCAGCGCGTCGTCCGGGCGCCGGGTGGCCAGGACGTCCGACATGTGCTGCTCGACGGCGCGGTCGACCTCTGTGACGGGGGAGAGGTCGGGCTTCGACTCGACCGTGAAGTCATGGGCGGTGAAGCGCGGGAGCGAGATCGCGTCGGCGGCATCGGCCAGTTCGAGCGCGAGCGTGAGATCGTCTGCGGTGGTCATGGGTCAAGTCTAGGGAGCCGGACGGCTCCTCGCGCTCGTGTCCGCGTGGTGTGCACGCGGTCACGCGGTCACGTGAGGTTGCCCAGCAGTCTCCGCAGGGACCTGAGGCGGCGCGTGCCCGCGGGACCGGCCGCGCCGGAGGCGACCCAGGCGTCGAGTGCGCAGCCCACCGCGCCCTCGGCGTGCGTGCAGCCGCGCGGGCAGTCTGCGGTGGCCGGGGTCAGCTCCTCGTACGCGGAGACGACGGCATCGGGGTCGATGTGGGCGAGGCCGAAGCTGCGGACCCCCGGAGTGTCGACCACCCAGCCGCCCTGCGGCAGCGGCAGCGCCCACGTCGACGACGACGTGTGACGGCCCGAACCGGTGTTCTCATTCACGGAGCCGGTCGCACGGTCCGCACCGGGCACCAGGCGGTTGATGAGGGTGGACTTGCCCACGCCGGAATGGCCGAGCAGCACGCTCTGCCGATCTGCGAGGTGGGGGAGGAGAGCGTCCGTGCGCGGCAGGCCGGCCTCATCGAACCCGCACTCGACGATCTCCACATCGACATCCGCGAAGCGCTCACGGATCTGATCGGCCGGCGCCAGGTCCGTCTTGGTCACGGCCAGCAGCGGCCGGATCCCGGCGTCGAACGCTGCGACGATGGTCCGATCGAGGAAGCCCCACGACGGCTCCGGATCCGCGGTCGCCGTGACGGCCACGAGCGTGTCCGCGTTCGCGACGACGACGCGCTCTGTGGGATCCGTGTCGTCGGATGACCGGCGCAGGACCGTCGTGCGCTCCTCCACGGCGACGATCCGGGCCAGGGATCCGTCGTCGCCGCTCGTGTCGCCGACCATGCTGATGCGGTCGCCCGGGACGATGGCACGGCGGCGCAGGTGGGCGGCCCGGACGCAGGTGACGACCGGGGCCTCGGCGGAGGCGGACGCCAGGTCAGTGCCGGCGATGACGCGGTAGCGGCCCCTGTCGACCGACACGATGACCCCGCGCACCGCATCCGCATAGTCCGGACGCTGCTTGGTGCGCGGACGGCTGCCGCGCCGGCTGGGGCGCGGACGGTACTCCTCGTCGCTCGTGATGACGCGACCCATATCCGGTGTGAGCGCTCAGGCGCCCACGGCCTCCGTCCACAGGTCGACGAACGACGGCATGGTCTTCGACACCGTGTCCGGGTCGTCGAGCACCAGACCGGGTACGCGGAGGGCGACGATCGCACCGGCCATCACCATGCGGTGATCGTGGTAGGTGCTCCAGACCGACGGGGTGTGCGGGGGCGAGCGGAACGTGAGGGTGTCGGCACCCTCGTCCACGACGGCACCGGCCTTCGTGAGCTCCGTCGTGAGGGCGGCCAGCCTGTCCGTCTCATGACCGCGCAGATGGCCGATCCCGCGCAGCGTGCTGGTGCCCGTGGCGAAGGCGGCGACCGCCGCGGTCACGGGGGTGAGCTCGCCGACGTCGGACAGATCGAGGTCGACCGCCGGCAGCTCTGCGGGTCCGGTCACCGTGAGCCCGTTCCGGTCCTGCTCCACCTGACCGCCGAAGGCCTCTGCGACGCGCCGGAACTCGTTGCCCGCCTGCGTGGTGTGGACGGGCCAGTGGGGGATCGTCACGCTCCCGCCCGTCACGAGTGCCGCGGCGAGGAACGGGGCGGCGTTCGACAGGTCCGGTTCGACGATGACGTCGAGTCCGCGCGGCCTGCCCGGCTGGACGACCCAGTGCCCCGGCTCCGGCTCCTCGACGAGGACCCCCGCATCGGACAGCACCTCGACGGTCATGTCGATGTGGGGCCGGGACGGCAGCGTCTGTCCCGTATGCGTCACCTCGACGCCGAGGTCGAAGAGGCTCCCGGAGAGCAGCAGTCCGGAGACGAACTGGCTCGAGGCCGAGGCATCGATGCTCACGTGCCCGCCGCGCATGCCCCGCGGGGCGTCGATGCGAAACGGCAGCCGACCGTTCGACGAATCGATGGTGGCACCCAGCGATTCGAGCGAGTCGAGGATGGTCGACATCGGCCGTGTGTACGCCGTCTCATCGCCATCGAAGTGCACGGGCCGACCCGTCGCCGCGGCCAGGGCCGGGACGAAGCGCATGACCGTCCCGGCGAGTCCGCAGTCGACGGCGAGCGGCGAACGATCGCCGCCGGCCGGGGATTCGAAGGGGATGGGGGAGATCCGAAGAGCGCCGCCCTCATCCTCCTCGACGCCGGCGCCCAGGCTGCGGACGGCCTCGATCATGAGGGTCGAGTCGCGGCTGTCCAGCGGATTGCGGATGACGGACGGGGAGTCCGCCGCCGCAGCCGTGACGAGATAGCGATTCGTGAGGGACTTGGAACCGGGGACCGTGACGGTCGCCCGGACCGGTCCGTGCGCGGCGGGTGCCGCCCAGCGTGACGCCTCAGGACCCGCCATCAACGCTGGGAGACGGCGTCGACGGCCTTCGCAGACGTCTTCTCGATGTTCTTGCGGAGGTCCTCTGCAGCGTGCTGCGCGCGCCACACGAGGCCCGGCTGGCCTGCGGTGTCGACGCTGGCCAGCAGGGCGCCGCCCAGCATGGAGGTGCGCATGACCAGGTTCGCCCGGCGCTCGTTCTTCTCCTCCTTCGTCGCGGCGCGGTCCTTGTTCAGGACCTCTCCGGCGAGGTCGAGCACGTAGGTGCTCACGAGCACGGTGGAGGCGGCGCGGGGGAAGCGCCCGATCGCCAGCAGCGCGCCTGCGGCCACCTGGGCGGCACCGGTTGCGCGGGCGATCGTGTCCGCGCCGACCGGCACGTCGACGACCCGGCGGGCGACTGCGAGCACGGCCTCCGTCGAATCCACGGATGCGTGCGGATCGCGGACGCGGGCGATGCCGTTCGCGATGTACGCGCTGGCGAGCATGGGACGGGCGAGGAGTCGGACAGGGTTCACGGTGGATCCTTCCGTGCAGGGAATTGCGGTCTGCGGCTCAGCATATCGTTCCGACGGCCCTGTGGGCCCGGCGACCGGAATACTCTCTCAGGGCGCGGCGTTTCCCGTGCATAAGGAGGTGGCCGTGCCGACTGACACGTGTGAACGGGTCGCGGACCCCGTACGATGGGATCTGATGACTGAGACTGCCCAGACGCCTTCGGCGGAGACTGACGACGAGCGCCACGAGCGATTCGAGCGCGATGCGCTGGAGTATGTGAACCAGCTCTACGGTGCTGCGCTGCGCATGACGCGCAACCCGGCAGACGCCGAAGACCTGGTGCAGGAGGCCTACGCGAAGGCGTACGCGGCCTTCCACCAGTACACGCCGGGGACCAACCTGAAGGCGTGGCTGTATCGGATCCTGACGAACACCTTCATCAACAACTACCGCAAGAAGCAGCGTCGTCCGCAGGAGTCGAGCGGCGAGGGCGTCGAGGACTGGCAGATCCACCGGGCTGCCGGGCACACGTCCTCCGAAGGCCGCTCCGCTGAGCTGGTCGCCCTCGACTACCTGCCGGACTCCGACGTGACGGACGCACTGTCCGCGCTGCAGGAGGACCGCCGGATGGTCGTCTACTACGCGGACGTCGAAGGGCTGCCCTACAAGGAGATCGCAGAGATCATGGGCACCCCGATCGGCACGGTGATGTCCCGCCTGCACCGCGGTCGACGTCAGCTGCGGGAGATGCTGGCCGACTATGCACGCGAACGCGGCTTCGGAGTGTCGAAGGAGGAATCATGAGCGCGAGCGATGAAGCGTACGACGGTCCCTGCCCCGACGGCGCACGAGCGCGCAGCCTGGAGCGGATCTACCACTACCTCGACGGTGAGCTCGAGTCGCACGAGATCACGAAGATCCAGGCGCACCTCGACGACTGCACCGACTGCAGCAGCGAGTTCGAGATCGAAGCACTCCTCAAGGAGCTGGTCCGGCGCTCGTGCACGGCCGGTCAGGCGCCGGAGGGTCTGCGGGAGAGGATCCAGCAGCGGATCGTCGTCGAACGGCGCACCACAGTGATCCGCCGCATCGGCTGACTGCTGCGCCGGCTGGGCGGACCAGTACTGCTCGAACCAGTACCGCTGGGCGACCACCAGCACCACCGGAACGCGACGAAGGCCGGGAGACCCTCAGGGTCTCCCGGCCTTCGTCAGATCTGCGCCGCGCGGTGGATCACCGGACGCGGCGGGCGATCATGCGTTGGGACGCTTGCCGTGGTTGGGACCGCGCTTCTTGCGGTCGCGGCGCTTGCGTGCACGCTTGCTCATGGTTCACTCCTTCTTCGGGTGGATACGATCCTTGCACAGCGACGGCCGGGGCGCCAACCGGCGTCCCGGAGTCACCAGGTCCTCTCAGTCCTCCGCCAGCGCGTCGGCCACGCCGAACCAGTCGAACCATCCGCGATGGAGCACCAGCCAGGCCATGAGCCCGTAGCCCTCCTGCGCAGGCGTCCCGGACCGGGTGGACGCGAGCTCGCGCTGCCAGACGGGATGCGAGCGCAGCGGCGTGAAGGTGTCCACGTAGGCGATGCCGCGCCGGTGGGCGACGTCCGCGAATCCCGTGTTGAACTCCGCGAGGCGCCTGTTCCGGTCGCCGTCGCGCACCGGAGCGGGACCGACGACGAACGTCTGCACCTCCGCCGTCAGCGCTGAGTCGAGGATGTTCGCGACATTGAGGCGGGCCCGGGCGACGGAGATGCCGGATTCCGTGTCCGCCGATCCCAACCCGAGCACCAGACGGTTCTCCGTCTGCTCGGAGAACCTGCGGGAGGCCTCCTCCATGCACCGGGCGGCGAGGCCGGATGAGTCCTCGTCTGCGGACGCGAGCGCATAGAAGTCGCTGTCCGGAACAGACGGGTACGTGCGGGCGGCGACGCGCCCCACCCAGCCCAGCCCACGGCCGTCGCCGTGTCCGGCGACCAGCTGGTCGCCGACCACGACGACGGTATGACGACGGCGCGACATCAGCGGTCGAAGACCCGGTCGAGGAGCTCTGCCTGCTCCTTGTCGTGGATGCTCTTGAGGCCCGTCGCGGTCGCTGCGGATGCAGTCCGTGCGACGACGCGCAGCGCACGGCCGTCCAGGTGCTCCGGCAGGTTCGAGTGCATGAACGGCCACCCGCCCTGGTTCTCCGGCTCCTCCTGTGCCCAGACGACCTCGGCATCGGCGGGGTACTGCGAGAGCACCTCGCGGATCGACTCGTCGTCGAGCGGGTACAGCTGCTCGAACCGGACGATCGCGGTGCGGGAGTCCTCGCGCTTCTTCTGCGAGGCGACGAGCTCCCAGTAGAGCTTGCCGGACACCAGGACCACGCGGTCGACCTTGCTCGCGTCCACGTTCGCGTCCGCGATGACGGGCTGGAACGTGCCGGAGGTGAACTGGTCGACGGACGTGGCGGCCGCCTTGAGGCGCAGCATCGACTTCGGTGTGAAGACGATGAGCGGGCGCTTCACGTCCGCGTACGCGTGGCGACGCAGCAGGTGGAAGTACGACGCGCCGTCCGCTGGGTTCGCGATGGTCATGTTGTCCTGTGCGGCGAGCTGCAGGAAGCGCTCGATGCGTGCGGACGAGTGGTCTGGTCCCTGTCCCTCGTAGCCGTGCGGCAGGAGGAGCACGATGCCGGACGTCTGCGTCCACTTCTGCTCGGACGACGAGATGAACTCATCGATGATCGACTGGGCGCCCTGCATGAAGTCGCCGAACTGCGCCTCCCACAGGACCATCGCCTCGGGCCGTTCGACGGCGTAGCCGTACTCGAAGCCCATCGCGGCGTACTCGCTCAGCAGGGAGTTGTAGATCCAGAAGCGCGCCTGCTCGTCGGAGAGGTTGGCGAGCGGGGTCCATTCGTTCCCGTTGGTGTTGTCGACGAGCACGGCGTGGCGCTGCGTGAAGGTGCCGCGGCGCGTGTCCTGGCCGGACACGCGTACCGGGACGCCCTCGTACAGCAGCGAGCCGAACGCCAGCAGCTCGGCGAAGCCCCAGTCGATGCCGCCGGAGCGGGTCATCTCCTTGCGCTTCTCGAGCAGGCTGCGGAGCTTCTTGTGGATGGTGAAGCCCTCCGGGATGTCCATGAAGGCATCACCGATGCGCTCGATGAGCTCCTGCGACACGGCCGTCTCCGGCGTCGTGCGGCCCTCGATCGCGCGGGTGGACTGGCGGATCCCGAACGCGGAGTCGGTCTGCTGCTCCTGGTTCTCCGCCTCCTTCGTCTCCGCGAACGCGGATTCGAGCTTCGACTGGAAGTCCGCCAGCGCGTCCTTCGCCTCTTCCTCCGTGATGCGCTTCCGGCCCACGAGGGATTCGGTGTAGAGCTTGCGGACCGTCGACTTCCGGTCGATCAGCGAGTACATGACCGGCTGCGTCATCGACGGGTCGTCGCCCTCGTTGTGGCCGCGACGGCGGTAGCACACGAGGTCGATGACGATGTCCCGGTTGAACGCCTGGCGGTACTCGAAGGCCAGCTGCGCTGCGCGGTAGACGGCTTCCGGGTCGTCGCCGTTCACGTGGATGACCGGTGCGCTGATGATCTTCGCGACGTCGGTCGAGTAGAAGGACGAGCGTGCCGATGCCGGGGGAGTCGTGAAGCCCACCTGGTTGTTGATGACCACGTGGATCGTGCCGCCGGTGCGGTAGCCGCGCAGCTCGGAGAGGTGCAGCGTCTCCGCCACCACGCCTTGGCCGGCGAACGCCGCGTCTCCGTGCACGAGCACGGGGAGGACGGGGAAGCCGGTCTGGTTCGGATCGAGGATGTCCTGCTTGGCGCGGGCCACGCCCTCGAGGACGGGGTTGACCGTCTCGAGGTGGCTGGGGTTCGCGGCGACGTACACCTTCGTGGAGTTGCCGTCGGGCGATGTGAACGAGCCGTTGGTGCCCAGGTGGTACTTCACGTCGCCGGAGCCCTGGACGGCGCCCGGGTCCGGGATGCCCTCGAACTCGCTGAAGACCTGCGCGTAGGACTTCCCGGCGATGTTCGTGAGCACGTTCAGGCGGCCGCGGTGGGCCATGCCGACGGTGACCTCGTCCATCCCGGAGTCCGCGGCCTGGTTGAGGATCTCGTCCAGCAGGACGATCGTCGACTCGCCGCCCTCCAGCGAGAACCGCTTCTGGCCGATGTACTTCGTCTGCAGGAAGGTCTCGAAGGCCTCGGCCGCATTGAGGCGGCCGAGGATGTGACCGTGCTCCTCGCGCGTGAGCTCCTGGAGCGGGTTCTCGAGCTTGGACTGGAACCAGCGGCGCTGCTCCGGGTCCGCGATGTGCATGTACTCGATGCCGGTCGTGCGGCAGTAGGAGTCGCGGAGGATTCCGAGGATGCTGCGCAGCGGCAGCAGTCGCTTGCCGCCCAGGCCGCCGGTGGGGAACTCGCGCTCGAGGTCCCACAGGGTCAGACCGTGGCTGTTGATGTCCAGATCGGGGTGGGTGCGCTGGCGGTAGACGAGCGGGTCGATGTTCGCCATGAGGTGACCGCGGGCGCGGTAGGCGTCGATGAGCTCGATGACGCGCGCCGTCTTGTTGATGTCGTCGTAGTCGTCCGCGGAGACGTCGGGGACCCAGCGGACCGGCTCGTACGGCAGGCGCAGCGAGGCGAAGATGTCGTCGTAGAAGCCGTCATCGCCCAGGAGGAATCCGTGGATGAGCTTGAGGAACTCGCCGGAGCCCGCGCCCTGGATGACACGGTGGTCATACGTCGAGGTGAGCGTCAGCACCTTCGAGATCGCCAGGCGGTTGATCGTCTCCTGGCTGGACCCCTGGAACTCTGCGGGGTAGTCGAGTGCGCCCACGCCGATGATCGACCCCTGGCCGACCGTGAGGCGGGGCATGGAGTGCACCGTGCCGATCCCGCCGGGATTCGTGAGCGACGCGGTCGTGCCGGCGAAGTCGTCGGCGGTCAGCTTGCCGTCGCGCGCACGCACGATCAGGTCGTCGTAGGCGTCGACGAACGCCTTGAAGGTGAGCGTCTCGGCCTTCTTGATGTTCGGGACGAGCAGGGTGCGCGTGCCGTCCTTCTTCGGGACGTCGATCGCGATGCCCAGGTTCACATGCCCCGGCTGCACCATGACGGGCTTGCCGTCCTGGACGTCGTAGTAGACGTTCTGGCTGGGGAACTCCCGCAGGGCGCGCATCATCGCGTACGCGATGATGTGGGTGTAGGAGACCTTCCCGCCGCGGGTGCGCTTCAGGTGCGAGTTGATGACGATGCGGTTGTCGATCAGCGCCTTGGCCGGCAGCGCCCTCACCGACGTGGCGGTCGGGACGGTGAGCGACTGGTCCATGTTGGTCGCGATCAGCTTCGCGGGGCCGCGCAGCTTCGTGACGACGTCCTCGATGTCCTCCGCGACGGCGCTCCGGCGCTCCGGCAGGTTCTCTGCACCGGCGGACTTCGATTCGGCCTTCACCGTCTCCTCATCGGACGTCGACGGGTTGACGCCGCGGTCCGTGGTGGTGTCCTGGTCTGCGGCCGGTGCGGGCTCCGACGGCTTCTGCGCGGGCGTCGCCTTGGCGGGGGTGGACTTGGCAGGGGTTGCCTTGGCGGGAGTCGCTGTCTTCGCAGGCGCCGCCTTCGCGTTCGAGCCGGACGATCCCTTGTCCGGGGACGTGGCCGTGCGGGCACCGTTGGCCGACGCACCGCCCTCCGCCTCGAACTTCTCGAACACCGGCCACCAGGACTTGTCGACGGCGTTCTTGTCGGACTTGTACTGCTCGTACATTTCCTCGACCAGCCACTGGTTCGACCCGAAGTCGGAGCCTGCGGTCGCGGGGGTGTTCATTGGCACGGCGTGTTTCGCCCTCTTCCACGCTAGGGAGATAAGACTGTGCCCAGCAGTTTATAGGCAGTGCCGCCGGAACGCGGGTGATGGGGGACAATGCATCTATGCGATTCATCACCGAATCTCCCCGTCATGACCTCACCTACTCCGACGTCTTCCTGGTTCCGTCGCGGTCCGCCGCTGCCAGCCGCTTCGACGTGTCGCTCGGATCCGCCGACGGCACCGGCACGACGATCCCCGTCGTCGCTGCCAACATGACGGCGGTGTCGGGCCGCCGCATGGCGGAGACGATGGCGCGCCGCGGCGGTCTCGCCGTGCTGCCGCAGGACATCCCGCTCGATGCGGCCTCGGAGACGATCGGCTGGGTGAAGGACCGGCATCCGCTGCTGGAGACCCCCATCAGGATGGGACCGGATGACACGGTCCTCGAGGCGCTCCACCTGGTGCACCGACGCGCCCACGGCGCCGTCGCCGTCGTCGCTGACGACCGGCGCCTGCTCGGGGTCGTGACCGCGGACCAGCTCGACGCCGTGGATCGGTTCACCCGCATGTCGGAGCTTCTGGATGAGGACGTCCACACCGTCGATGTCGCTGACCTCGCCTCGCGGGCCGACACAGTGGCTTCCGCCGCCGAGGCCCCGGCCGGCCCCGCTGGCACGGATCGGGTCGCGCTGCCCTCCCGCGCTCTGCTGGCCGATCTGTACGAGGAGTTCGCGCGGCAGCGGTCGACGTTCGTCCCGGTTCTGGACGACGGCCGCCTGATCGGAGCGCTCACCCCGCAGTCGCTCCTGCGGACCTCCATCTACTCGCCGGCGCTCGATGCTGACGGCCGCCTGCGGATCGCCGCGGCCGTGGGTGTGAACGGAGACGCCCGCGGTCGTGCTGAGGCGCTCGTGGAGGCCGGTGCGGACGTGCTCGTCCTCGACACCGCCCACGGTCACCAGGAGAAGATGATCGACGTCCTCGAGTCCGTGTCCTCTGCGGGACTCGACGTCCCGATCGTCGCGGGGAACGTCGTCACGGCGGAGGGCGTCGAGGACCTGGTCGAGGCGGGCGCCTCGATCGTCAAGGTGGGCGTGGGCCCCGGAGCGATGTGCACGACGCGGATGATGACGGCGGTGGGGCGTCCGCAGTTCTCCGCAGTCCTCGACACCGCTCAGAAGGCGCGCGAGCTGGGCGCCCATGTGTGGGCCGACGGCGGCGTGCGCTACCCCCGCGACGTCGCCCTGGCGCTGGCGGCCGGTGCGTCCCAGGTGATGGTGGGCTCGTGGTTCGCCGGCACCTACGAGAGCCCCGGCGACCTGCTCGTCGACTCCGATGGGAAGGCGTACAAGGAGAGCTTCGGCATGGCCAGCGCCCGTGCGGTGGCGGCGCGGACGCGGACGGAATCGGCGTTCGACCGTGCTAGGAAGGGTCTCTTCGAGGAGGGGATCTCCTCCGGACGGATGCCGGTCGACCCGCAGCGGCCCGGCATCGAGGACCTGCTGGACGAGATCACCTCCGGTGTCCGTTCATCGTGCACGTACGCGGGCGCGCGCACGCTCGAGGAGTTCTCTGAGAAGGCGGTCGTGGGAGTGCAGTCCGCGGCGGGCTATGAGGAGGGCCGCCCCGTGGCGGGCGGTTGGTGACCTCCCGCTGATGGTCGTAGCCTCAGCCCCGCCTGTGAACTTGAGCAGGCGGGGCTCCTGCGTCGGTGCCGGGCCGGTTCCCGGTATAGGATCTTCTCCATGACGAGTGACAGTCCGTGCCGGCGTGAAGCCGGCATCCCCGTCCTGACCTCCCCGCCGACCGTCGGTCGCCGTGCATCCTTCCGGGGAGTGATCGTCTGACATGGAGTGGTTACTCCTCCTGCTCGCCCTCCTCATGATCGTCGGCAACGGATTCTTCGTCGCCGCCGAATTCTCCCTCCTCACGCTCGACAAGCACACCGTCGATGACGCCGTGGCGAAGGGGGCCCGCTTCTCCGGCACCATCCAGAAGGCGACGAAGCAGCTCTCGACGCAGCTGTCAGCGGCGCAGGTGGGCATCACGATCACCGCGCTCATGACCGGTTACCTCATGGAGCCGTCCGTCGGCGCACTGGTCGCTCCGCTCCTGGAGACTCTGGGACTGCCGCAGTCGCTCGCCGCCGGCATCGCGCTGGGCTTCGCGCTCGTGCTGTCGACGATCCTGTCGATGGTGATCGGCGAGCTCGTGCCCAAGAACCTCGCGATCGCGGCGCCGATGCACGCCGCCCGGATCGCGGTGCCCTTCCAGTACGTCTTCTCGATCGTGTTCAAGCCGATCATCGCCGTCCTCAACGGGACGGCGAACAGAGCCCTCATCTCCATGGGGATCGAGCCGCAGGAGGAGGGAGCCGCCGGTCGCTCGCCGGAAGAGCTGACTGCACTGGTCCGCCATTCCGCGGACGAGGGGAAGATGGCCGAGCAGACCGCTGATCTGCTCGAGCGGACCCTGAGCTTCTCCCAGCGCACCGCCGAGGACGTCATGACACCGCGGACCCGCATGGTCAGCGTCACGAAGGACTCGACCGCCGCAGACATCGTCGATGTCGCACGCCGCACCGGCTACTCGCGCTTCCCGGTGGTGGGGGAGTCGCTCGATGACATCGTGGGAGTCGTCCACATCAAGTCCGCACTGTCAGTCCCCCTGGACAACCGGCAGGACGCCTACGCCGGAGGCCTCATGACCGAGGTGGCGCAGGTTCCTGAGACGCTTCCGCTCGATCGTCTGCTCCTGCGACTGCGCTCGCGGTCGACCCAGATGGTCGTGGTGGTGGACGAGTACGGCGGCACCGCCGGCGTCGCCACGCTCGAGGACGCCGTCGAAGAGCTGGTCGGCGAGGTCGCCGACGAGCATGACCGCCTGCGGGTGACGGTGCGCCCCGCCCGTGACGGCACCTGGATCGTGCCCGGGCGCCTCCGCCCGGACGAGGTCACGTCCGTCGTGGGCCTCGAGGTCCCCGAGGACCCCGACTACGAAACGGTGGCGGGCTTCATGATGCTCGAGCTGGGGCGGATCCCCGAAGACGGTGACGAGGTGCGGATCGACGGTGCGCGCATCGTCGTCGAGCGCATGCACGGCAGGCGCGTCGAGCGCCTGCGCCTCATCCCCGACTACCTCGTCCACGACCGCGTCCGAGGGCGTGCCGCCGTCGGCTCCGGGTCCCCGGATGCAGAGAGGGGTGAGGAGCGATGAGCGACTGGATGGGACTCGTCTGGCTGGTCCTCCTGCTGCTGGCGAACGCGTTCTTCGTCGCCGCGGAGTTCGCCGTCATGGCGGCGAAGCGCTCCCAGATCGAACCGTACGCGGATGAGGGGCGCAAGGCCGCCAAGACGACGCTCTACGCGATGGAGCACGTGTCGCTCATGCTGGCCGTGTGCCAGTTGGGCATCACGGTGTGTTCGCTGCTCATCGGCAATATCGCCGAACCCGCGATCCATCACCTCCTGGTGGGGCCGCTCAGCGCGCTGGGCGTCCCGGCGTCGCTGTCCGGCGTCATCTCCTTCGTCCTGGCCCTGTCCATCGTCACGTACCTGCACGTCGTCGTGGGGGAGATGATCCCGAAGAACATCGCGATCGCGACGTCGCAGCAGGCGGCGATGCTCCTCGCTCCGCCGCTCGTGTTCCTGGGACGCATGCTGAGGTTCGTCATCCATCCCATGAACTCGTTCGCGAACTGGGTGCTCCACCGTCTGGGGGTCGAACCCCGCGATGAGGTGAATGCGTCCTACACCGTGGAGGAGGTCCAGTCGATCGTCGCGGAATCGCACCGCGAGGGGCTGCTGGAGGACGAGTCCGGCCTGTTGAAGGGCGCACTCGAATTCTCCGACAAGACGGTCGACGAGGTCATGGTCGCCCGCGATGACCTCGTGACGATCGAGCCGACCGCGACCCCGGAGCAGATCGAGAGCCTCATCGGGAGGACCGGCTTCTCCCGCTTCATCGTCACAGACGACAGCGGCAGACCGGATTCCTACCTCCACATCAAGGATCTGCTCTACGCGGACAATGAGCAGGACTATCGCGCTCCCGTCCAGGACCGGAGGTTCCGGTCGATGACCTCGGTGACCGCGGATGCGGAGATCGAGGACGCGCTGCAGGAGATGCAGCACGCCGGCAGCCACGTCGCACGTGTGCTCGATCGCGCGGGCGAGACCGTCGGAGTGATCTTCCTCGAGGACGTCCTCGAGGAGCTTGTGGGCGAGGTCGACGATGCCATGCAGAGGAACGCGCGGCAGTCCGGTTCGTGATGATGTCCAGCGCGGTCTGTGAGCGGTGGGTTCCGCGTCGTGACGCGCTTCGGCGCTGGTCGGGCAGGCATCCGAGCGGTCAGCGGCGCTGACATCCTGCCAGAGTCGTGATCACTGCGACACGTTTCTGACCAGGTCATATATATCGATTGGACTCCTTTGTAACGTTGTCGTTATAGTGTTGTGACACGTTGAAGGGGCCCGGTGCGTGAGACCCGGGTTCAGTTCCGAATCTTTCTGGAGTGATGAATGTCCGAGCAGTCTGCCGAGCGGGTCTTCACCAGCCGCCGCGAACGTCGCATGGCTGAAGAGAACGATCGACGCTCGTCGCGCCGGATGGCGCGTCGCAGCGAACCGACTCCCGCTCCGCAGCCTGCGGCCGTGCGCACGCAGGTGGGCGCCAGTGCAGTCGCGTTCCGCGGGTCCGACGGCTCGATCGTCCGCGGCATGCGTCGACGCCGTGCTGTGGCGACGACTGCTCTCACGGGCGTGTCGGTCGCGGGTGCCGCGGCGGCCGTCGTCCTCATCTCCGGCAACGGTGCCGGTCAGGCGCAGGCGGCGGAGCCGAACGACGATGCTCCGGTCCTCAGCGCACTCGGGTCGGAGGCCGTCTCCGCCGATGTCGGCGATGACGCGGACGCGGCCACGGGCCGCACCACCTCCGGAGCGGCTCCCAGCGCAGAGGGCGGCAAGGCTCAGGCCGCCGGCCGCTCCATCACGAAGACCGTCCTCCCCGGCTGCTCCGAGGACGCGGACTTCGGGGACGCGGGCAACGGCGAGCTGCCAGAATCCTGGTTGTGCGACCTGGGCATCGGCGACCACAAGCTGCGCGCTGACGCGGCGATCTCGTTCGCGAAGATGAATGCGGCGTACAAGGAGGAGACGGGTGAGGAGATGGAGCTCACCGATACCTACCGGTCCCTCGACTCGCAGATCTCCGTGGCGGGCCGAAAGCCCGGTCTGGCCGCGCGTCCCGGGACGTCGCTGCACGGCTGGGGCATCGCGATCGACTTCGGCGGCGGTGCCGCCACCGCATCCGGTCAGCAGTACGACTGGCTCGTGGAGCACGGTGCGGAGTTCGGCTGGGAGAACCCGGACTGGGCCAAGGCCAGCAAGTACGAGCCCTGGCACTGGGAGTACGTGCCGGCGCGCAAGGACATCAAGGGCGCCTGAGAGTTCGGGGCCTCGGGTCCTGACGCGCCTCACCAGTTGTGATTCGACGCCCCACCGGTGTTAGTGTGGGGGTCGCCCGCCCGCGTAGCTCAGTGGATAGAGCGTCTGCCTCCGGAGCAGAAGGTCGTAGGTTCGAATCCTGTCGCGGGCACGGATCAAGACCCCGGTCAGCAGCCATCACGGCTCCTGACCGGGGTCTTCTTCACGTCAGAACCGCATAGCCGGGGTGGGTCGCAGGCTGACGTCACCCGGGGCGTTCCGACATCGCCGGACATTGAACGGTCGTTTGATAGGCTCGCAATCGGCGGCCGCAGAACCGCCGCCGGAACCTCTTCGATCGTCAACCTCTTCGATCGTCATCGAACCGTAAGCCGCACGTCGTCGACCGGGACTGCTGAGCAGAGCTGCTTCGCATCGCCCGCACCCGTGCCGGCACCACATCCTAGGAGGCGCCCATGGGCGACCTGGTGATCCGCACCGACCACGACGGGTGGGCGATGCTGACTCTGAACCGTCCCGAGAAGCTCAACGCACTCACGGTGGCGCTGTTCGCACAGCTGCGCGAGCACATCGAGGCGCTGCGGGAGGACGAGGCGATCCGCTGCGTCGTCGTCCGCGGTGCGGGGCGCTGCTTCTCAGCGGGCCACGACCTCGAGGACATCGGTGCGGGGGAGGCAGTGCCGTCCCGGGGGTGGCACAGTGAGACCCTGCGCATGCTCGAGAGCCTGCCCCAGCCGGTCATCGCCGCCGTGCACGGCCACTGCTACACCGGAGCCCTCGAAGTCGCGCTCGCGGCGGACTTCATCATCGCGGCGGAGGACGCCAGATTCGGGGACACCCACGCCAGGTGGGCGCTGACCCCGGTCTGGGGCATGTCGCAGCGCCTCCCGCGACGCGTCGGCACCGCCACCGCGAAGCGGATGATGTTCACAGCGGACATGATCGATGCGGAGGAGGCCGTGCGAATCGGGCTCGCGGAGTACGCCGTCGCCTCGGACGCCTTCGAACGGGAGATCGAGTCGCTGGCCGGCCGGATCGCCGACCAGTCTCCCTTCAGCCATGCCGCGAACAAGCAACTGCTCGACGTCACCGACGGAATGCCGCTCGACGCCGGACTGCAGCACGAGGTCTGGAAGAGCGCAGGGCGCGGCCCGGACGCGCACGACCGGATCGCCGCGTTCACCCGGAAGAAGGGCTGAGACATGGACATCGAGCCGCAGGTCGACCTCGCGGAGTTCCGCGCTGAGGTCGCTGAATTCCTCGACACCGCGCCCACGCCGGAGATCCTGGAGGCCGGCCGCAAGACCACCAGCGTCTTCGCCCCGTTCGAGCAGGTCATGGCCTGGCATCGCATCCTGCACTCCCGCGGCTGGTCGGCACCCGACTGGCCGGTGGAGCACGGCGGGCCCGGCTGGTCGGTCGAGCAGCAGTACGTCTTCGCGGACGAGTACCAGAAGCGGGGGCTTCCGCCGCTGCTGCCGAACGGCCTGAAGATGGTCGGCCCGCTGCTCATGGAGATCGGCACGCCCGAGCAGCAGGAAAAGCACCTGCCGGGGATCCTGTCCGGTGACGACTACTGGACCCAGGGATACTCCGAACCCGGAGCCGGATCCGACCTCGCCTCGCTCAGCTGCTCCGCCGTGGCCGACGGCGACGACTACATCCTCAACGGCAGCAAGATCTGGACCACGTACGCCCACCACGCGAACCGGATGTTCATGCTGGTGCGGACGAGCCGTGAGGGCCGCAAGCAGGCAGGCATCACCTTCCTGCTGCTCGACCGCATGGACTACCCGGGCATCGAGGTGCGCCCGATCGTCGGGCTCGACGGTGCACCCGAGCAGTGCGAGGTCTTCTTCACCGACGCCCGCGTGCCCCAGTCCGGTTCACCGACGCCCGCGTGCCCCAGTCCGGTCGCGTGGGTGCAGAGAACGACGGCTGGACCGTGGCCAAGCAGCTGCTCACGCACGAGCGGGGCGGCAGCGCGCAGAGCCCCTCGATGCGTCGCAGGCTCGACGTGCTCCGCGTGGCAGCTGCGGCGACGTCGTCTCCTTTCGGCGGATCCCTCGCCGACGATGCGGTCTTCCAGCGCGACCTCGGAGAGCTGGAGGCGGACGTCGCCTCCTGCGAGCACTTCGAGAAGCTCGCGATCAGCGGACACCCGATCGCCGAGGACCCTGCGTACCCCTCGTTGAACAAGGTCATGAGCTCGGAGCTCATCCAGCGCATCTCGGCACTCATGACCCGCGTCGTCGGGCTCGACGGGATGCCGGACCAGCGCGAGGCGCTGCGCGTCGGCTCTCACCGAGAGGCACTCGGCGACGACCTCGCGCTGATCGCGATGCCGTTCTATCTCAACAGCCGTGCCACCACCATTTACGCCGGCACCAACGAGGTGCAGCGCGATCTGATCGCTCGCTCCCTGCGAGCCTGACCGGAGGTCATCGTGGACTTCACCTTCACCGCGGAGCAGAACGAGCTCCGCAGCACCGTCACCCGCGCACTGAAGCGCGAGTATCCCTTCGAGAAGCGCCAGGCCATCGTCGCGTCGGCCGCCGGCTGGTCTCCTGATATCTGGCAGCGGCTCGTCGAGCTCGGGCTCACGGCCATCCCCTTCGCCGAGGACGCCGGCGGCCTCGGGGGATCCATCGTCGACCTCGTCGCCGTGGCAGAGATCTTCGGTGCCCACCTGCTCGCAGAGCCGTGGACCGCCTCGGTGGTCCTGGCAGGCGGACTCCTCGCTGGTGCAGCGGACACCACCGCGGCCACCGCCGGCTCCGGCGACACCATCGGCACGGCCACCTCCGGCACCGGCACCTCCGCCACCGCGGCTGCCCGCGCGTGCCTCGAGCGGATCGCTGCGGGCGAGTCGATCGGCGCACTCGCGCACGAAGAGGGCCGCGGCACTCCTGACCCGTCCCTCATCGCGACCAGGGCAGAGAGGACCGACGGCGGCCATGCGCTGACCGGTGACAAGCGGATGGTGCTCCACGGAGCCGGTGCCGATGTACTTGTAGTGACCGCCCGACTCGACGGGGAGCTCGCTCTCTTCCTCGTGGACCCCGTCGCCGCGACCGCCACGCCGTTCACGACCATCGATGGCCGCAGCGCCGCCCACCTGCGCTTCGACGAGGCGCCTGCGACGCTCCTGGCAGCGGAAGCTGAGCCGCTGGTGCGCGAGGCGCTCGATCGGGCGATCGTCGTCCTGTCGGCCGAGGCCGTCGGTGCCATGGGAGAACTGCTGCGGCGCACGTCCGAGTACGCCTTCACCCGGGAGCAGTTCGGGGTTCCGATCGGCACCCAGCAGGCTCTGGGCCACCGCCTCGCGGACATGAAGATCGCCTATCTGAAGGCCCGGGCCACCCTCCTGCACACCACAGCGCTGGCTGAGGCGCACCGTCTGTCGGCCGGCGATGTCGCCGTCCTCAAGGCTCAGGTCGGCCGACTCGGACGGGAGGTGGGGGAATCCGCGATCCAGATCCACGGCGGGGTCGGGATGACGGACGAGCTGCCCGTGGGGCACCTGCACAAGCGGATCCTCGCCGTCGACGCCCTGTTCGGTCAGGCCGATCACCATCTCAGGGTCCTCGGAGCCGCCGCGGTGGGGTGAGTCCGTCGACCCGGTTCACGGATCGTCTCCTGGTGCAGGATCGTCACCGGGTGCACGTCTCGTCTCCCGATGCGGTGTGGACGACGTCACACATATCCGCTCGCAGGACCTCCGGTTGCCCGCGAGCACGCGGCACCCACTATCCTGAGCGGGTGACTCCCGAAGAACTCAAGACGGCCATCGCCGCGGCACTCGACGCGTACAGCTCTTCCTCCGGACGGGACATCGTCCCTCCTGCGGTCCTCGTCGTCGAACGACCGAAGAATCGCGACCACGGCGACTGGGCCTCCAACGTGGCCCTGCAGACCGCGAAGACCGCCGGAATGCCGCCGCGCGAGCTGGCAGAGGGCGTCGCGGCCGTTCTGCGGGAGCACGACGGGATCGACGCCGTCGACGTCGCGGGACCGGGCTTCCTGAACATCACGCTCTCCGCCGCTGCGGCGGGCGCTCTCGCGAAGGACATCGTCGCCGCAGGACGCGACTACGGTCGCGGCTCCGCCATGGCGGGCCACGTCGTGAACATGGAGTTCGTCTCCGCGAACCCCACGGGTCCGCTGCACCTGGGCCACACGCGCTGGGCGGCTCTGGGCGACGCCATCGCCCGTGTCCTGTCCGCGGCGGGAGCCGACGTCACGAGCGAGTACTACATCAATGACGCGGGCTCGCAGATGAACGTCTTCGCCGATTCCGTGATCGCCCGCATGAAGGGACGGGACGTCCCGGAGGGCGGCTACCCGGGCCAGTACATCGCGGACATGGCGGAGGCGATCGCGGCCGAGCAGCCCGCCCTCGCGGATTCCTGCGACGACGCGACCCGCGAAGAGATCCGCACGCGCGCCTACGACCTCCAGCTGCAGGACATCAAGGACACGCTGACGGAGTTCGACGTGCACTTCGACGTCTGGTTCTCCGAGACCTCGCTGCACGATTCGGGTGCGCTCGGCTCTGCGGTCGAGCGCCTGCGCGAGCAGGGCCACGTCTACGACGAGAACGGCGCTGTGTGGCTGCGGACCACCGACTTCGGCGACGACAAGGACCGGGTGCTGATCCGCAGCGACGGAGCGCCCACGTACTTCGCCGCGGACGCCGCCTACTACCTCGACAAGAAGGACCGCGGCTTCTCGGAGAAGGTGTACCTCCTGGGAGCGGACCACCACGGCTACGTCGGTCGCCTCAAGGCCATCGCGGCCGCCGCCGGCGACGACCCGGACGCGAACATCGAGGTCCTCATCGGGCAGCTCATCAAGATCAACGGGGCGAAGCTGTCGAAGCGCGCCGGCAACATCATCGAGCTGCGCGACCTCGTCCGCTGGCTGGGCCGCGATGCCCTGCGGTACTCGCTGGCTCGCATCCCCGCGGACTCTCCGCTCACGCTGGACCCCGAGGTCCTGCGCAGCGCGAGCAACGACAACCCGGTCTTCTACGTGCAGTACGCCCATGCCCGTGCGTGCGGCGTGGAGCGTAACGCCCTCGCCGCGGGGATCGACGCCGCGTCCTTCGACGCGTCGACGCTCTCGCACGCGACGGAAGCAGCGCTGCTGGCCGGCCTCGCGGACTTCCCCCGGGTCGTCGCACAGGCGGCCGAGCTGCGCGAACCGCACCGCATCGCCCGCTACCTGGAGTCGCTCGCCGGCCTGTTCCACAAGTGGTACGACTCGTGCCGGGTCACGCCGCTGGCGGACGAGCAGCCCGGCGCTGTGCACGGATCCCGCCTCGTGCTGGACCGGGCCACCGCGCAGGTGCTGTCGAACGGACTCGAGCTGCTCGGGGTCAGTGCCCCCGAGCGCATGTGACAGGAGCCTGAATGCCCGCACACATCTCCGGAGTCCTCCATGCCGGCCCGTCGCCGGTCTGGCTGCCGCACCCGGATGACGTCAACGCGCTCATGCCCAGCCTGTGGTCCGCGAATACGCGCAAGGACCCGGACGGTGTGCTCACGGTAGCCGGTCACCGCGTGACGGACCTGGCCCGCACGTACGGCAGTCCGCTCTACGTCCTCGACGTCGCGGACCTGCGGTCCCGGGCGCGCGGCTTCGCCGACGCGTTCGCGCAGTCGTTCGAAGCGGTGGGTACCCGGGCCCGCGTGTACTACGCCGGCAAGGCGCTGCTCACCTCCGCGATCGCCCAGTGGGTGGCGGCCGAGGGCATGGGGATCGATACCTGCTCGCTCGGCGAGCTCATGACCGCGCGCCGCGCCGGAGTCGACCCGGCCGTGGTCGGACTCCACGGCAACAACAAGTCCGATGCGGAGCTCGCCTACGCGCTGGACTGGGGGATCGCCCGCATCGTCGTCGACTCGCTCGACGAGATCGACCGCATCGAAGCCGCCGCGGCCGCACGCGGCGTCCGCGCACCGGTGATGATCCGCGTCACCGTGGGCGTGGAGGCGCACACGCACGACTTCATCGCGACCGCGCACGAGGACCAGAAGTTCGGTCTGTCGCTCCAGTCCGGTGCTGCGCGCGCCGCGGCGGACCGGACCCTCGCTTCGCCCCACCTCGATCTCATCGGCCTCCACAGCCACATCGGATCGCAGATCTTCGACCGCGCAGGCTTCGAGGTCGCCGCGCGGCGGATCGTCTCGCTGCGCGCGGAGATCCAGCGCGATCACGACGTCATCCTGCCGGAGATCGATCTGGGCGGCGGGTTCGGCATGCGCTACACCTCGCAGGACACGCCTCCGCCGATCTCCGACATGGCCGCCCAGCTGGCCGAGGCCGTCGCGAAGACGTGCGCCGACGAGGGCACGGACCTCCCCGTCGTCTCCTTCGAACCGGGCCGCGCCGTCGTCGGTCCGGCGGTCTTCACGCTCTACTCCGTCGGCACGGTCAAGGGGGTGGAGACGGAGACGGGCCTCCGCACGTATGTGTCCGTCGATGGCGGGATGAGCGACAACGTCCGCACCGCGCTCTACGATGCTGACTACTCGTGCACACTCGCGTCGAGGTCGTCCGACGGGGATCCCACGGTCGTCCGGGTCGTGGGCAGCCACTGCGAGAGCGGGGACATCGTGGTGCGGGACGAGTACCTGCCCGCGGACGTGCGTGCAGGAGACCTGGTCGCCGTCCCCGGCACCGGTGCGTACTGCCAGCCGCTGTCGTCGAACTACAACCTCATGCCGCGACCCGGCGTGCTGGCCGTCAGCGCCGGTCGCGCGGACTGGATCATCCGACCTGAAACCCACGACGATCTGCTGGGCCGTGACTGCGGTCCGATCGCCGATGCCTGAGAGGACCCCCATGGAGAAGCTCACTGTCGCCCTGCTGGGCGGAGGAGTCGTCGGCGCGGAGGTCGCGCGGACCCTCCTCACGCGGAGCGACGCGCTGGCCGCGCGCGTGGGCGCGCGGCTCGAACTGACGGGTGTCCTGGTCCGGGACACGACGAAGGAGCGGGACGGCATCCCGCGCGAGCTGGTCACGACCGACGCCGAGGCGGTGGTCGCCGGAGCGGACATCGTCGTCGAGCTGATGGGCGGCATCGAACCCGCCCGCACCCACATCCTCGACGCGCTCGCATCGGGTGCCAGCGTCGTCACCGCGAACAAGGCGCTGCTCGCACAGCACTTCCCGGAGCTCATCACCGCGGCGGAGGATGCCGGCGTACGCATCGAGTACGAAGCGGCCGTCGCAGGAGCGATCCCGATCGTCCGTCCGCTGTCCGTGTCGCTCGCCGGCGACCGGATCGAGCGCGTCATGGGGATCGTCAACGGGACGACGAACTACATCCTCGACCAGATGTCCAAGGAGGGGTGGGACTTCGACGCGGCGCTCGCGACCGCGCAGGAACTGGGGTACGCGGAGGCCGACCCGACGGCGGACGTCGAGGGTCTCGATGCCGCAGCGAAGGCGGCGATCATCGCCTCGCTCGCATTCCAGGTCCCGGTGGCCATGGACGACGTCCACGTCGAGGGCATCTCGTCGGTGAGCGCGGACATGATCGAGACCGCCGCGGCACAGGGCTTCACGATCAAGCTGCTCGCGATCTGCGAGCGCATCGACAACGCCGACGGCACGGAGAGCGTGTCGGCTCGCGTCTACCCGGCCCTGATCCGCGACGACCATCCGCTCGCCTCCGTGTCCGGCGCCTTCAACGCGGTCTTCGTCGAGGCCGAGAACGCCGGCTCGCTCATGTTCTACGGGCAGGGCGCAGGCGGCGCGCCCACGTCGTCCGCCGTCATGGGCGACCTCGTGTCCGTCGCGCGGCGCCGCGTCCTGGGCGGCCGCGGGCAGATCGCGCAGCAGGTGCGCGAGAGCGGAGACATCCTCCCGGTCGCACGCATCACGACCCGCTATCAGATGACGCTCGAGGTCCACGACCGTCCGGGCGTGCTGCTGCGCGTCGCGGAGATCGTCGCCGCCGAGGGCGTGTCGATCGAGCTCGTCCAGCAGACCCGTCTGGAGTCGGAGGACGAAGATGCATCGCCGCGTGCCAAGCTGGTCATCGCGACGCATTCCGCCGTCGAATCCGCACTCGCGGCGACGGTCGATTCCCTCGCGGCCTCGGACGTCGTCGAGTCGGTCAAGTCGGTACTCCGCATCGAGGGTGCCTGAGGCACTGTGAAGAGCACCATGAACACCAGGGAGAAGCACACAGTCATGACAGCAGCACATCGTCCCCAGTGGCGCGGAGTCATCAACGAGTACCGCGATCTCCTCGACGTCGGGGCAGAGGTCCCCGCCGTGACGCTGGGGGAGGGCGGCACGCCGCTCATCCATGCGGAGGGCCTGTCGGAGCGCGTCGGGGCCGAGGTCCACGTGAAGTACGAGGGGATGAACCCCACCGCGTCCTTCAAGGACCGCGGCATGACGATGGCGATCACGAAGGCGAAGGCGCGTGGTGCGAAGGCCGTCATCTGCGCGTCGACGGGGAACACCTCCGCCTCTGCTGCCGCCTACGCGACGAAGGCGGGACTCACGTCCGCCGTGCTCGTCCCCGCGGGCAAGATCGCGATGGGGAAGATGAGCCAGGCGGTCGCCCACGGCGCACAGCTGCTGGAGGTCGACGGCAACTTCGATGACTGCCTCACCCTGTGCCGCAAGCTGTCCGAGGCCTATCCCGTGGACCTCGTGAACTCCGTGAACCCGGATCGCATCGAGGGGCAGAAGACGGCCTCGTTCGAGATCGTCGACGCACTGGGGCGCGCGCCCGACATCCACGTGCTGCCGGTGGGCAACGCCGGGAACATCACGGCGTACTGGAAGGGCTACAGCGAGTACGCCCGGAAGGGCCTCGCGCAGTCGACTCCCGTGATGTGGGGCTTCCAGGCGGCCGGTGCCGCACCGCTGGTGCTCGGCCATCCCGTGGATGAGCCGGAGACGATCGCGACCGCGATCCGCATCGGCAACCCGGCCTCGTGGGACCAGGCGATCGCTGCGCGCGACGAGTCCGGCGGTCGGATCGAATCCGTGACGGACGAGGAGATCCTCGCCGCGCATCGACTGCTGTCGTCGACCGAGGGCATCTTCGTCGAACCCGGCTCCGCCGCGTCGGTCGCAGGTCTGCTCAAGTCCGCCGACGCCGGTCTGGTCCCGTCGGGCGCCGTCATCTCCGTGACCGTGACGGGTCACGGACTCAAGGATCCCCAGTGGGCGCTCCAAGCGGCGGACGGCTCAGCCGTCACCCCCACCCGGGTTCCGGTCGACGCGGTGAGCGCCGCTCGCGAACTGGGGCTCGAGGACGCATGAGCGGAATCCGGATCCCCGCGGGGTTCTCCGTCGAGGTCACCGCACCGGCGACGTCTGCGAACCTGGGCGCCGGCTACGACTCGTTCGGGCTGGCGCTGGGGGTCGCTGACACCGTGCGCGCCCGTCTGTCCGACACCGAGGTCCCGCACGACTCCCGTGCCGTCATCACGGGGGAGGGGGCGGACTTCCTGCCGCGCACCGGCGACCACCTCATACTCCGCGTCGCCGAGCAGATCCTCGCAGCACGGGAAGTCGCCGGGGGAGAGCGCCTCGTCCTCGAGTGCGAGAACGCGATCCCGCAGTCGCGCGGCATGGGGTCGTCGGCCGCCGCGGTCGTCGCGGGCCTCTCCATCGCGGACGCCGCGAGCGTCGCAGCGGGACTCCCGGAGCCCACTGCTGCGGAGAAGCTCGCGTGGGCGACGCACTTCGAGGGCCATCCGGACAACGCCGCGCCGGCGCTCTTCGGCGGAGTGGCGGTGAGCTGGTACCCGGAGTCGGATCGCGCATCGTCGATCTCGCTGCCCGTGCACCCCGAGGTCCGTGCGGTCGTCGTGGTGCCCGATGAGCGGCTGGGCACGGGTGTCGCCCGTGAGCTGCTCCCGCGGACCGTGCCCCATGCGGACGCCGCGGCGAACTCTGCTGTCGCGGGACTCTTCGTCCATGCGATCTGCCACGATCCGTCGCTGCTGCTCGAGGGGACAGTCGACCGTCTGCACCAGGAGTTCCGCAGGCCCGCGATGCTCGCATCCCTCGAGCGGGTCGACGCGCTGCGCGCGGCCGGCCTCGCCGCGGTCGTCTCCGGTGCCGGGCCGACGGTGCTGGTGCTGGGAACCGGTGAGGATCTCGCTGACCGCGTGTCCGCAGTGCTGGCCGGAGACGACGCGCGCGTCCTCCAGCCGCAGATCGCTGAGAACGGCGCGACGACGCTCTCGCTGCGACCCATGTCAGCCTGAGGACGGCACCGGTCCGACTGCCCGGAATCTGCGGCGGATACGCCGCGGATTGTCATTGGGATCCGCTGGATCCGATTCCGGGAAACAGGGTGGCGCGATTCGCGCACGACCGCTGTGACATGTACAGTGAAGGTGTTCCGGTCGCCGGTCCGCCTCACGCTTTCGAGCATCGAGGCCGTTCGGGTCCATTCTTCGGAACATTTCATGACGCCCTCGGTCGTATTCGGCCTGCGTCTTCACCACATGCACCACAGGTGCCATCCAACGCTGTGCATCCGGCGTTCTCTACGCATTTCTCACGCACAGCCGAACGGAGAAGGAAACCTTCGTGACCGAAACCACCGCGAACGACACATCAGCACGTTCGGGAAGTCTCACGGCACTCCGTCTGCCGCAGCTGCAGGAAATCGCAGCCGGCCTGGAGATCAAGGGCTATCGCCGCCTGCGGAAGAGTGACCTCATCGACGCGATCAAGACCGCCCGCGGTTCATCGTCCGATGCAGGCAGCTCGGTCGGCGCCGGTAAGTCGACTGCCGCCAAGACGACCGCAGACAAGACGGCTGCAGACAAGACCACCACAGACAAGAGCGCAGCGGATTCGTCCGCTGCTGCCACCTCGAGCACGGACGCATCGGCGTCGGCCGCCGACAGCGCGGAACAGTCCGCTCCTGCGCGTTCGGCGCGGGGCGCACGGAACCAGGGCACACGGAACCAGGGGCGACGCGCAGCTGCGGACACCTCTGCGACGTCGCAGGGCTCCGACGCCTCGACATCGGATGCTCCGGCATCGACCTCTCCGGAAGCTCAGGCCCCCGCGGCTCAGACCCCTGATGCTCAGGCCCCTGATGCTCAGACCCCTGCCGCTCAGACCTCCGTGGAGCAGGCGCTCGACAGCCTGATCTTCGACGAGGGCAGCCGCGCTGAGGGCTCCTCGGCACGGGACTCCTCCTCGCAGGACGGCTCCTCGCAGGACCAGGACGCGCGCCACGATGACGGAGGACGCCGCACGCGTCGCCGTCGCGGCGACAACCGCTCCGATGACAACGGCGGCGACCGCAGCGGGAACGACCGCGGCAACGGCGGCAACGACCAGCAGAACCGCGGGGACCAGCAGGGCCGCAACGACCAGCAGAACCGCAGCGACCAGGGCGGTCGCAACGATCAGCACGGTCGCAACGACAACCAGGGTCGCAACGACCAGGGCGGCCGCGGCAACCGCGGACGCAATGATCGCGGCAACGGCGGCAACGATCGCAACGACAACCAGAACCGCAACGATCAGGGCGGTCGGGGCGACAACCAGAATCGCCGCGGGGGTCGCAATGACTCGCGCTTCGACCAGGACGACCGGTCGAACCGGGGGCGCGGTCGCGACCGCAAGCGCCGGGGCCGTGATGACGACCAGGTGCGTCCGGACGACGTCCTGATCCCCGTCGGCGGCATCCTCGACGTCCACGACAACTACGCGTTCCTGCGGACATCCGGATACCTGTCCGGGCCCAACGACGTGTACGTCTCCGCCGGACTCGTGAAGAAGAACGGCCTGCGCAAGGGCGACGCCGTCACCGGTGCCATCCGCAAGCCGCATGAGGGCGGAGACCGCCAGAACCGTCGCGAGAAGTTCGACGCCCTGGTGCGTCTGGACTCCGTCAACGGCCTCACGGTCGAAGACGCGAAGCGCCGCGTCGAGTTCTCGAAGCTCACGCCCCTCTACCCGCAGGATCGCCTGCGGCTCGAGACGCAGGCGAAGAACGTGACCACGCGGATCATCGACCTTGTGTCACCGATCGGCAAGGGCCAGCGCGGCCTCATCGTCGCACCGCCCAAGGCCGGCAAGACGACGATCATGCAGCACATCGCCAACTCGATCGCGGAGAACAATCCTGAGGTCCACCTCATGGTCGTGCTCGTGGACGAGCGTCCGGAGGAAGTGACGGACATGCAGCGCGCGGTGAAGGGCGAGGTCATCGCCTCGACCTTCGACCGTCCCGCGGACGATCACACGACGATCGCGGAACTCGCGATCGAGCGTGCGAAGCGCCTCGTGGAGATGGGGCAGGACGTCGTCGTGCTGCTCGACAACATCACGCGTTTGGGCCGTGCGTACAACATCGCGCAGCCCGCGTCCGGCCGGATCCTGTCCGGCGGTGTCGATGCGAATGCGCTCTACCCGCCGAAGAAGTTCTTCGGTGCGGCCCGCAACATCGAGGGCGGAGGATCGCTCACGATCCTCGCGACCGCGCTCGTGGAGACCGGCTCGAAGATGGATGAAGTGATCTTCGAGGAGTTCAAGGGCACCGGCAACATGGAGCTGCGCCTCTCCCGTCACCTGTCGGACAAGCGGATCTTCCCGGCGGTCGACGTCAACTCGTCCGGCACGCGCCGTGAGGAGAACCTCATGCGTCCGGAGGAGCGCAAGGTCATGTGGCAGCTGCGACGTCTGCTGTCCGGCCTCGAGCAGCAGCAGGGCATCGAGCTCCTGCTGTCGAAGCTCAAGGAGACCGGCTCCAACGCCGAGTTCCTCATGCAGGTGCAGAAGACGACCCCGCTGCCGAAGTCGGCGTCGGACGACCACTGACACCGAGTGACCACTGACACCGGACGCGGGCACTGCCGGCGCACGGATACGTCGCATCACACGAGGGCTGCAGGATGACCTGCGGCCCTCGTGGCATGCCGCACGTCGGTGGCTACGAGGATGATGTGGTGAGATCCGAGTGGTGAGGCTCGAGTGGTGAGACCGGCGTGCTGAGAGGGGTGCGGAGATGACTGCGGAGGAACAGGGCTCGATCGAACAGGAGCTCGACGCTCTGGCCGCGAGCGTGCGCTCCCTGCTGGACGAGCACGCGCGCGTCGAGCAGGAGCTCGCCGATCCGGAGGTCCACAGCAGTCCCGGCCGTGCGCGGTCACTCACCCGCCGCTATGCGGAGCTGGACCGCGTCGTGCGCGTCTGGACGCGGCTGGAGACCATTGCCGATGATCTGGCGGTGGCCCACGAGATGGCCGAGGCGGACGAGTCATTCGCCGCCGAGGCTGCGGAGCTTGAGGAGGCGCTCGGCGACGAGCGGGAATCCCTCACCGCGGAGCTGCGCGAGCTGCTCGTGCCCTCCGACCCGGATGACGGCCGCGACGCGATCGTCGAGATCCGTGCGGGGGAGGGCGGCGACGAATCGGCGCTCTTCGCCGCGGATCTGGCTCGCATGTACGAGCGCTGGGCCGCGACGAAGGGGTGGTCGACGGAGGTCCTCGACGCGGCCCACACGGAGCTGGGCGGCGTGCGAGAGCTCACGATGGCGCTGAAGTCCTCGCAGGACGGCGTCTTCGGCTGGACGAAGTTCGAGGGCGGGGTCCATCGCGTCCAGCGGGTCCCGGTGACGGAGTCCCAGGGACGGATTCACACCTCGGCCGCCGGCGTGCTCGTGTTCCCGGAGGCGGACGCGCCGGATGAGGTCGAGCTGCCGGACAACGACCTGAGGATCGACGTGTACCGCTCGTCCGGCCCCGGCGGCCAGTCGGTCAACACGACGGACTCCGCGGTCCGCATCACGCACCTGCCGACCGGGATCACCGCGAGCTGCCAGAACGAGAAGTCCCAGCTGCAGAACAAGGAAGCGGCGCTGCGAATGCTGCGCGCGCGGATCCTCGCGGCCCGCGCTGATGAGGCGGCAGAGGCCGAATCCGCACAGCGCCGGTCCCAGGTGCGCACAGTCGACCGGTCCGAGAGGGTGCGGACGTACAACTTCCCGGAGAACCGCGTGACCGATCACCGGACCGGGTACAAGGCGTACAACCTCGACCAGGTGATCGACGGCCGGCTCGACGAGGTCGTCGAATCGCTGCGCGCCGCCGAACGCGCGGCGCGATTGGAAGACATCGGGTGAGCATCGACGAGCTTCTGCGACACGGGGAGCAGCGCCTCGCCGCCGCGGGGGTCGATTCGCCCGCCGCGGACGCCGCGCTGCTGCTCGCTCACGCGTGCGGTATGGACGGCCGCCGCCTCAGCCGCGCCCGCCTCATGGGAATCCCCGTTCCCGCCGAGGCGGCAGCCTCCTTCGACGCGCTGCTGGCGCGCCGTGCGCGGCGCGTCCCGGTCCAGCACATCACGGGGGAGGCCCACTTCCGGACCCTCACCCTGCCGGTGGGACCCGGAGTCTTCGTGCCGCGGCCGGAGACCGAGCTGCTGGTGGATCCGGTGCTTGCGCACCTCGCGTCGGTGCGCCCCTCCGGAGGTGCTCGCGTCCTGGACCTGTGCACGGGCACGGGGGCGCTGGGGCTGGCCGTGGCCGCAGAGGCGGCCGGGACCTCGGCGGTGGGGATCGAAGCCGATCCGACGGCGGCCGATTGGGCCCGACGCAGTGCGGACGCGGTCGCGGGCGACCTCGCACGGGCCGGTTCCGACTTCGCGGTCGTGGAGGCGGACGCGACGGATCCGGAGGCAGTGCGCGCGGTCGTGGACGCGCACCTCACCGGCCGTGCGGACGTGGTCGTCGCCAATCCGCCCTATGTCGTCGCCGACGGCACCACCACCGCGCCCGAGGTCGTCGACCACGATCCCGCACGCGCACTCTGGGGTGGCGGTGATGACGGGACCCGCGTGCCAAGGCTGGTGATCGCCGCGGCCGCCCGCGTGCTGCCGACCGGCGGCCTGCTCGTGCTCGAGCACGCGGACACCCAGGGGGCGGCGCTGCGTGAGGCATTCCTCGCATCCGGTTTCGCGGAGGCGACGACGCGCGCGGACTACACTGGACGAGATCGTTTCACGCTGGCTGTCCGACAGCCGCACACCCAGGGGAAGTGAGCCCTCGACGCATGGCACGGACCTTCGACATCCGCAATGAGCAGGTGCGCGAGCTGGTACTCAAGGAGGCCGGTCGGGTGATCGGCGACGGCGGACTGCTCGTCATGCCGACGGACACCGTCTACGGGATCGCGGCCGACGCCTTCAGTGCGCGCGCGGTCGGTGCGCTGCTCGCGGCCAAGGGGCGGGGACGTGACATGCCCCCGCCGGTCCTGGTCCAGGGCCAGGACACGCTGCTGGCCCTGGTGAGCGGCGCGGATGAACGGATCATGGCGCTGGTGTCGCAGTTCTGGCCCGGTCCGCTCACCGTGATCTGCCACGCGCAGCCCATGCTCGACTGGGACCTCGGCGATACCTGGGGGACCGTCGCGCTGCGGATGCCGGATGATCCGGACGCGCTGGCGCTGCTGGGGGAGACCGGCCCACTCGCGGTGTCGAGTGCGAACACCCATGGGGAGCCGGCCGCGGAGACCATCGCCGCAGCGGAGTCGATGCTGGGCGATTCCGTCGGGATCTACCTGGACGGCGGACCGCGCAGCGGCCAGGGATCCTCCACGATCGTCGACATGACGTCCGAGCCGCCGCGCGTGGTGAGGGAGGGGCCGCTGTCGCTGGACCGTCTGCGGGAGGCCGTGCCGGATCTCGTCGGTGTGGATGGGCCGAACGATGGCGCTGTGCGGGACGACTGAGTGCGCGCCTACCTCTTCATCCTCCTCGTGTCGGCGGTGATCTCGTACCTTGCCACCCCGATGGTGCGCAGGATCGCCGAGCGGGGCCTCATCTTCTCGCCGCTGCGCGATCGGGACGTCCATTCCGTGCCCACGCCCCGGCTGGGCGGCGTCGCGATGTTCGCCGGGATCATGGGCGGTCTCCTCATCGCGTCGCAGACGCCGTTCCTCAACCGCGTCTTCGTCGAGCCCGGTCCGGTGATCGGCATCGCCGGTGCCGCCACGCTGCTCTGCCTGCTGGGCGTCATCGACGACATCTGGGATCTGCACTGGACGACGAAGCTCGCGGGACAGACACTGGCCGCCGGGTTCATGGCACTCAACGGCGTGAGCCTCCTGTCGATCCCGCTGGGCGGCATCATCATCGGCTCGCCCCGCATGTCGCTCATCCTCACGGTGCTCGTGGTGCTCGTGTCCATCAATGCGGTGAACTTCGTCGACGGTCTGGACGGGCTGGCGGCGGGCGTCGTCTCGATCGGCGGCGCCGCGTTCTTCGTCTACAGCTACACGCTGGCAGTCGACACGACCCCTGACAGCTACGCGAACCTCGCGTCGCTCATCATCGCTGTGCTGGTCGGAGCGTGCGTGGGCTTCCTGCCGCACAACTTCAACCCCTCCCGGATCTTCATGGGCGACTCCGGATCGATGCTGATCGGCCTCCTGCTGGCCGCCTCGACGATCCGGGTCACAGGACAGGTGGACCCCGCGATGCTCGCGGACGAGCGCGCGCTGGCAGCCTTCCTCCCCATCATCCTGCCGATCGCGGTGATGGCCCTGCCGCTGCTGGACCTGGGACTCGCCGTGGTGCGACGGATGATGGCGGGGAAGTCGCCGTTCTCCGCGGATGCGAAGCACCTGCACCACCGCATGCTCCGACTCGGGCACTCGCACGCCCGCGCCGTCCTGCTGCTCTACCTGTGGACCGTGATCTTCGCGTTCGGATCGGTCTCGTTCCTCAGCTTCCCCGTGGCCCGGGTCCTCCCGGTGCTCGCCGTGCTCGTCCTCGTGACGATCGTGCTGACGTTCTACCCGCTGGGCCGACGCCTGGCACGTAAGGAGCCCTCATGACCACCTCTCCCGAATCCTCCGGCGCTGAGCGCCCCGCGCGTCAGGGCGGCGTCGCCAGCGTCCGCTCCATCATGAAGTGGACGATCATCTCAGGCGCGCTCATCGCGGTCGCCATCGGGACGATCGCCAGCTTCGTCGGGGCGCTGCTCACCGGTCTGCCGGGCGTGTGGGGCGCACTCATCGGCGCCGTCGTCGCCTTCGCGTTCTTCGCGATCACGGCCGTCGTCATGTACTTCACGGCCGAATCGAGCCCCACGACCATGGCGGCCGGCGTCCTGGGCGGGTTCCTGGTGAAGATCGTGGGCTTCATGGGAGTGGGGATCGCACTGCGCGGGAGGGACTTCTACGATCCCTGGACGCTCTTCCTCACACTGGCCGTCGCCGCGATCGCCTCTCTGATCGCAGACGTCGTCATCGTGCAGAGGGCCCGACTCCCGTTCGTCGACGAATCCGCTCGATGAGACCAAGCACACACCGGTCGTCCGGGAAGACAGGGGTCCAGCGGTTTTGTGCCCTTCTCTACGGTTGGTAGAGTATCCCGGGACACGCTGGGAATAATCGGTCATGTCTCTGTGCACATCTCGAGTGCGGCATGCAGAGTCAGACCCGGATCCGGCGCCAGACCATCGCGATATCCCGATCGGACGCCAGTCCGACGACCGCGCCCGTTCGAAGTGCCGTCGCCGGTCACCGCACCTGCGGCGGCCGCATAGCCGTCAGGAGACCGCCCTGTTCATCAACGCCCTGCCAACGGTGTCGCTGCTCGCAGCTGAAGGGGGAGGGGGCTTCGTCGCCCCCGGTCTCGAAGAGTTCTTCCCGGCGGTGTTCCTGTTCGAGGGGACAGGCTTCGACATCAACCGGATCATCCTGGTCCGCATCCTCGCGACGCTGGTCCTGCTCCTCTTCCTGTGGCTCGCGCTGCGGAAGGCGACGCTCGTCCCGGGCCGCATCCAGTCCGTCGTGGAGATGGCCTTCGACTTCGTCCGCAAGGACATCGCCTACGGCATGCTCGGCAAGAAGGACGGCGACCGGTTCTTCCCGCTCATCGCCTCGCTCTTCTTCGGGATCCTCGCCCTCAACGTCACGGGCATCGTCCCCTTCCTGAACATCTCGTCCAACGCACTCATCGGCATGCCGCTGGTCATGGCGCTCGTCGTCTACGTCGTGATGATCGGCGCGGGCATCAAGGCCAAGGGCGGCCTCGCGTACCTCAAGGGTGAGCTGTTCCCCGCCGGCGTCCCGAAGCCGATGTACATCCTCGTCACGCCGATCGAGATCGTCTCGACCTTCATCGCACGGCCGGTCAGCCTCACGCTGCGTCTCACGTTCAACATGCTCGTGGGCCACCTGCTGCTCGTCCTGTGCTTCGCCGCCACCCAGTTCTTCTTCTTCGAGGTGGGCGGAATCTCCGCCGGCTTCGGAGTGCTCACGCTGATCGGCGGCTTCGCCTTCACGCTCTTCGAGATCCTCGTCGCGGTGCTGCAGGCCTACATCTTCGCTCTGCTGGCCGCTGCCTACATCCAGCTGAGCGTCGCCGAGGACCACTGAGTCCCGGACCCACAAACTGTCATCCGCAAGACAGGGGCCTGCTGAAGAGCCGGCCCTCAATCGAAAGGGAATACCCACGTGGACACCACCATCCTCGCCGAAGTGACCGGCAACCTGCAGACCGTCGGCTACGGCCTCTCGGCCATCGGCCCCGGCATCGGCATCGGCATCCTCGTCGGCAAGACCGTTGAGGGCATGGCTCGTCAGCCGGAGGTCGCAGGCCAGCTGCGCGCCACCATGTTCCTCGGCATCGCCTTCGTCGAGCTGCTCGCCTTCCTGGGCATCGCAGCCGGCTTCATCTTCCCCGCAGCCTGATAGGGAGCGAACCCGCACATGACCCCGATGACAGTTCTCGCGGCGGAGGGCGGACACCCGCTCATCCCACCCGTCTATGACATCGTCTGGTCGGCGGTCTGCTTCGCGATCATCATCTTCGCCTTCTGGAAGGTCTTCCTTCCGAAGTTCCGTGCAGTCCTCGACGAGCGCTCCAGCGCCATCCAGGGCGGCATCGAGAAGGCTGAGAAGGTGCAGGCAGAGGCGGACGCCGCCCTTGCCGAATATCAGAAGCAGCTCGCGGACGGACGCGCCGAAGCCGCCAGACTCCGGGCCGAGGCCCAGGAGGAAGGCGCGCAGATCATCGCCTCGATGAAGCAGCAGGCGACCGACGAATCAGAGCGGATCATCACGCAGGCCAAGTCTCAGATCGAGGCGGAGCGCCAGTCCGCGATGGTCTCCCTGCGTTCCGAGGTGGGCGGTCTCGCGACCGACCTCGCCTCGCGCATCGTGGGCGAGTCACTCGCCGATGACAGCCGTTCGGCCAACGTCGTCGATCGCTTCATCGCCGATCTCGAGGCCCAGACGCCGGCGGCCCCCGCCTCCGCTTCCAAGGAGGTCTGATGCTCCAGTCGAGCAGGATGTCCCTGCAGAAGGTACTCGCCCAGATCGATTCCGCGGTGTCCGGCACCACGGTCGACGCAGCGATCGGAGCCGACCTCCTCAGCATCGTGACGGTGCTGTCGGAGGACGTCTCCCTGAGGAAGTCCCTCGCGGATGCCTCTCTCGATCCGCAGGCGAAGACCGGAGTCCTGGACGCCCTCTTCGGAAGCAGGGTCGACGACCGCGCACTCGCTGTTGCGCGGAGCGCCGCCGGCTTCCACTGGGCGCACACCCAGGACTTCGTGACCGCACTCGAGGTGGCGGGCGTGACTGCGCTCGCGGCCCGCGCGCAGGCGGAGACCCGCCTGGGCCGTGTCGAGGAGGAGCTCTTCCGCTTCGCACGGACGATCGAATCCGACCACGAGCTCGGTTGGGCGTTCGGTTCCGACCGCGCGCCCAGTGCCAAGCGCGCACTGGTGCAGGACCTGCTCGGCTCCGCCGCCGCAGAGGAGACAGTCCTCCTCGCGTCACAGGCGGCGGCGCATCCCCGCGGATTCCGCGTGGCTGAGACGCTCGACAACTACGGCGAGGTGCTGGCCGCGCGTCAGCGTCGCGCAGTCGCTGAAGTCGTCGTCGCGAAGCCGCTGACTCAGCAGCAGCAGGATCGACTCACCCAGTCACTGTCCCGGTCGTACGGCAGGGAGCTCGTGCTCCATGTGGTCGTCGACCCCGACGTCGTCGGCGGTGTGCGGGTGCAGGTCGGCGACGAGGTGATGAGCGGCACGATCGCAGATCGCCTCTCGGACGTTCGCCGTCGACTCACCAGCTGATCGCGCCCCGAACGGGGCGCCACGAACAACCGCTGCGACGCGCACGCAGCCTCACGTCAAGTAAGGAAGCAGGGAAACCAGATGGCGGAACTGACAATCAGCCCGGAGGAGATCCGGGCCGCTCTGGGGAAGTTCGTCGAATCGTACTCGCCCCAGGCGGGAGAGAAGACCGAAGTCGGCACTGTCGTCACGGCAGGCGATGGCATCGCCACCGTGTCCGGTCTGCCCGGCACCATGGCCAACGAGCTGCTGCGCTTCGAAGACGGCACCCTCGGACTCGCGCAGAACCTCGATGAGCGCGAGATCGGCGCCGTCGTGCTCGGCGAGTTCTCCGGGATCGCGGAGGGCCAGCAGGTCTACGGCACCGGCGAAGTGCTCTCCGTGCCCGTGGGCGACGGATACATGGGCCGTGTCGTCAACCCGCTGGGTGAGCCCATCGACGGGCTCGGCGACATCGAGACCGTGGGCCGTCGTGAGCTCGAGCTCCAGGCTCCGGGCGTCATGGACCGCAAGGAGGTCAAGGAGCCGCTCGAGACGGGTCTGAAGGCCATCGACGCGATGATCCCGGTGGGCCGTGGACAGCGCCAGCTGATCATCGGCGACCGCAAGACGGGCAAGACCGCCCTCGCGCTCGACACGATCATCAACCAGAAGGCCAACTGGGAGTCCGGCGATCCGAAGAAGCAGGTCCGCTGCATCTACGTCGCCTGTGGCCAGAAGGGCTCGACCATCGCCTCGGTCCGTCGCTCCCTCGAGGAGAACGGCGCACTGGAGTACACGACGATCGTCGCGTCCCCCGCGTCCGACCCGGCCGGCTTCAAGTACCTCGCTCCCTACGCGGGCTCTGCCATCGGTCAGCACTGGATGTACGAGGGCAAGCACGTCCTCATCGTCTTCGACGACCTCTCCAAGCAGGCTGAGGCCTACCGTGCGATCTCGCTGCTGCTGCGCCGTCCGCCGGGCCGTGAGGCCTACCCGGGCGACGTCTTCTACCTGCACTCGCGTCTGCTCGAGCGCTGCGCGAAGCTGTCGGACGAACTGGGCGGCGGCTCGATGACCGGTCTTCCGATCATCGAGACGAAGGCCAACGACGTCGGTGCGTTCATCCCCACGAACGTCATCTCGATCACCGACGGTCAGATCTTCCTGCAGTCGGATCTCTTCAACTCCAACCAGCGTCCCGCTGTCGACGTCGGCGTCTCCGTGTCCCGCGTCGGCGGCTCCGCTCAGCGCAAGCCGCTGCGCGGTGTGTCCGGCACGCTGAAGATCTCGCTGGCGCAGTACCGCTCGCTCGAGGCGTTCGCGATGTTCGCGTCCGACCTCGACCCGGCGACGCGCCGTCAGCTGGATCGCGGTGCTCGTCTGATGGAGCTCCTCAAGCAGGGCCAGTTCGAGCCGATGCCCTCCGAGCGCCAGACGGTCTCGATCTGGGCGGGTTCCGAAGGCCACCTGGACGAGGTCCCGGTCTCCGACGTGCTGCGGTTCGAGTCGGAGTTCCACTCCTACCTCGAGCGCAAGACGGACATCTTCGACCAGATCGCCGGGCTGACCGACAAGCTCTCCGGCGACCTCAAGGATGCCCTCTCCGACGCCGTCGCGGAGTTCAAGAAGGAGTTCCAGCCGTCCGGTGATGACGCTGCTGCCGGTTCGGGAGACTCTGCTGCCGCGGAGTCTGCCGACATCGAGCAGGAGCAGATCGTCAAGCAGAAGCGCTGAGGTCGTCCGACGTGCACGCCACGACTGAAAGGAAGTGCTGATGGGAGCACAGCAGCGGGTCTACAAGGCCAAGATCAATTCCACCAGTTCGCTGCGGAAGATCTTCAAGGCCATGGAGCTCATCGCGGCCTCCCGCATCCAGAAGGCGGTCGCGCGCGCACAGGCGGCGAGCCCGTACGCGCGTGAGATCACCCGTGCCGTCTCTGTGGTGGCGACGCAGTCGAACGTCGATCACACGCTGACGACCGAGCCCGACACGATCGACCGCGCAGCGGTCGTCGTGATGGGCCCGGACCGCGGCTTCGCCGGCGCGTACGCCGCGAATGTCATCCGTGAGGCTGAAGAACTCATCACCCTGCTCAGGGACGAGGGCAAGGATGTCGCCCTCTACACCGTGGGCCGCAAGCCGGAGACGTACTACACGTTCCGCGATCGCGAGATCGTGCGGTCGTGGACCGGCTTCTCGGAGGCACCCACGGGTGCCGACGCACGTGAGATCGGGGAGGAGCTCCTCGCATCGTTCGAGAAGGACTTCTCCGCCGGCGGCGTCGATGAGATCTACCTCGTGTCGACCGTGTACCGGTCAGCTGTGGATCGTCAGCCGGAGTACCGCCGTCTGATCCCCCTCGAAGTCGTCGAGGAGGACGTGGCGGCACCCGGTGCGCGATCCACGGCATCGCAGGATGAGGTCTTCCCGCTCTACGAGTTCGAGCCGAGTGCGGAGAAGGTGCTCGATGCGCTGCTCCCGCGGTACATCGATGCGCGGATCCAGTCTGCGCTGCTGAGTGCCGCTGCGGCGGAGCAGGCGGCACGCCAGCAGGCGATGAAGACTGCGACCGACAATGCGGACGACCTCATCAAGACGTACACCCGCCTGGCCAACACGGCCCGACAGGCAGAAATCACCCAGGAGATCTCCGAGATCGTCGGCGGCGTCGACGCTCTTGCAGCCTCCGGCCCCAGCGACTGAGCCTCGCCAGGTGAAGAGAGCAGAAGAGAAAGAGAACATGACTGCCACAGTTTCCGAAACCCCCCAGGTCCAGGGGACCACAGGCCGGATCTCGCGCGTCATCGGCCCCGTGGTCGACATCGAGTTCCCGCTCGATGCGGTCCCGACGGTCTACAACGCGCTGACGACCGAGGTCGCCCTGTCCGATGGCATCCGGAAGATCACGTTCGAGGTGGAGCTCCACCTCGGCAACGGGATCGTCCGCGCCGTCTCCCTCCAGCCCACCGACGGCCTCGTCCGCGGTCAGGAGGTCGTCGACTCCGGTTCGCCCATCAGCGTTCCCGTCGGTGACGTCACCAAGGGCAAGGTCTTCAACGTGACGGGCGATGTCCTCAACACGTCGATGCTGACCGAGCCCTACGAGATCACCGACCGGTGGCCCATCCACCGCGAGGCGCCGAACTTCGACCAGCTCGAGTCGAAGACGGAGATGTTCGAGACGGGCATCAAGGTCATCGACCTGCTCACCCCGTACGTGCAGGGCGGCAAGATCGGCCTGTTCGGCGGCGCCGGTGTCGGCAAGACGGTCCTCATCCAGGAGATGATCACCCGTGTCGCGCAGGACCACGGCGGTGTCTCCGTGTTCGCCGGCGTCGGTGAGCGCACGCGTGAGGGCAACGACCTCATCTTCGAGATGGAGGAGTCCGGAGTCCTCAAGAACACCGCACTGGTGTTCGGTCAGATGGATGAGCCGCCGGGCACGCGTCTGCGCGTCGCACTGACGGGCCTGACGATGGCGGAGTACTTCCGCGATGTCCAGAACCAGGACGTGCTCCTGTTCATCGACAACATCTTCCGCTTCACGCAGGCGGGCTCCGAGGTCTCGACGCTGCTCGGCCGCATGCCGTCCGCTGTGGGCTACCAGCCCACGCTCGCGGATGAGATGGGTGTGCTGCAGGAGCGGATCACGTCGACCCGCGGCAACTCGATCACCTCGATGCAGGCGATCTACGTCCCCGCGGACGACTACACGGACCCGGCTCCGGCGACGACCTTCGCGCACCTCGACGCGACCACCGAGCTCTCGCGTGACATCGCGTCGCGCGGTCTCTACCCGGCCGTCGATCCGCTGTCCTCCTCGTCGCGCATCCTCGACCCGCTGTACGTGGGCCAGGATCACTACGACACGGCAGTGCGCGTCAAGCAGATCCTCCAGAAGAACAAGGAGCTGCAGGACATCATCGCGATCCTGGGCGTCGACGAGCTGTCCGAAGAGGACAAGGTCGTCGTGCACCGCGCGCGTCGCCTCGAGCAGTTCCTGTCGCAGAACACCTACACCGCGGTGCAGTTCACCGGTGTCGAGGGCTCGACGGTCTCGATCCAGGACACGATCGAGGGCTTCAAGGGCATCTGCAACGGCGACTACGACCACATCCCGGAGCAGGCGTTCTTCAACGTCGGCCCGATCGAGGATGTGCTGCGCAACTACGAGCAGCTCCAGAAGGAGAACTGACCGATGGCCGCGCTGACAGTCGTCGTCGTCTCCGCTGACCGCGAGGTCTGGACGGGGGAGGCCACGCGCGTCGTGGCCCGCACCACCGAAGGCGAGATCGGCATCCTCGCCGGCCACGAGCCCCTGATGGGGCTTGTGGCCGGGGGAGAGGTCCGCATCCTCACGACGGCCGGTGCCACCGTCCGCGCGCAGGCGGACGGAGGATTCCTGTCGGTGGCGAACGACAGGGTCTCCGTGGTCGCCGACGCGGCCGAGATCGTGGACTGACAAGTCCCCGGGAAGAAGCGACGTGCTTGCATCCGTTCTGCTGATCATTCTGCTCTCGTCGGTCGGAGCGGCTGTGGTCATCGTCGTGCTCTTCACCGTCAGGCGCCGGTCGCTCACTCGAGCGGCCGGCGCCTTCGACTGCTCTCTCGAGCCTCCGCAGAAGCCCGGGGTCTGGCGGCTCGGCGTCGCCGTTTTCGGCGTCTCCGCCCTCGACTGGTACCCGGTCTTCAGCCTGCGACCGCACCCCAGCTTCATCCTCCCGCGCTCCGATCTGGAGATCGTCGAGCGCGGCCGTCCCAGTGACGGCGAGGAGTACTCCCTGCTGCCGGACGCGCAGGTCATCGTCTGCCGCTACGATGTCCATCGCGGGTCGCCCAAGACGATCCGCCTGGCCCTGGACGCGGAGGCCCTCTCCGGCTTCTCCTCCTGGCTCGAGTCCGCGCCCCCGGGCGCCAACTACACGATGGGACGGTTCACATGAGGCACGTCTTCGTCATCGAGGGCCCCACGGTCCTGTCCGGCGATGTGACGGTGAGGGGCGCGAAGAACTCCGTCCTCAAGCTCATGGCGGCGACGCTGCTGGCCCCCGGCCGCTCCGTCATCTCGAACGTCCCGGCCATCGCGGATGTCCGGATCATGTGCGAACTGCTCCACCGCCTCGGGTGCGGCATCGACTACGACGCGGACGCCGGCACTGTCGCGATCGATGTCCCGGAGGCCCCCGGCATCACCGCAGACTATGAACTCGTGAGGCTCATGCGGGCCTCCATCTCGGTGCTCGGCCCGCTGGTGGGCAGGATGCACGCCGCCGAGGTCGCGGTGCCCGGCGGCGACGCCATCGGGTCGCGCGGCCTGGACATGCACCAGCGCGGTCTGGAGCAGCTGGGCGCAGACGTGAGTCTGGAGCACGGGTACTTCGTCGCCAGCGCCCCGAACGGGCTGCGCGGTGCCGACATCGCTCTGCCGTTCCCGTCGGTGGGTGCGACGGAGAACCTCGTCATGGCCTCGGTCCTGGCACACGGCGTGACGACGATCGAGAATGTGGCGAAGGAGCCGGAGATCGTCGACATCTGCACGATGCTCGTGGAGATGGGTGCTGACATCGAGGGCATCGGCACAGCCCGCCTCGTCGTGACGGGAGTCCCGGAGCTGCGGCCGGTCGAACACCGGTGTGTGGGCGATCGCATCGTCGCGGGGACGTGGGCCTTCGCCGCTGCCGCGACGGGCGGGGACGTCACCGTGCGCGGTGCGGAGCTCGCGCTCCTGCCGAACGTGGTGGACAAGCTCGTGGAAGCGGGTGCACAGGTGGACGCGGTGGCAGATGAGGATCCGTCGGTCGCCGGATTCCGTGTCGTCGGTCCGGAGCGACCGCGGCCGGTCAGGGTGTCGACCCTGCCGTTCCCCGGATTCCCCACGGATCTCCAGCCGTTCGTCATCGCGCTCAACGCCGTGGCCGACGGTGTGGGTCTGCTGACGGAGAACCTCTTCGAAGCGCGCTGGCGGTTCGTGAACGAGCTGTCACGGCTGGGCGCCACGGTGAGCATCGACGGCAACCATGCACTGGTGACCGGCACCGATTCGCTGTCCGGAGCCGAGGTCGAGGCGAGTGACATCCGTGCAGGTGCGGGCCTTGTCGTTGCGGGTCTGACCGCTGCTGGACGGACTGAAGTATCAGGTGTCGACCACATCGAGCGCGGGTACGAGCACTTCGTGGAGAAGCTGACTCAGCTCGGTGCGACCATCGAGCGCGTGGAGAAGCCGGACACCGTCATCCCGTGAGGTGAGGTCCCGTCAGGTGCGGTGTGAGGTGCGGCCGTGTCTCAGAACAGCCGTGTCTCCGGGTCGTCCATTCCGCGCAGCGCATCGTAGTCGAGGACCACGCAGCGGATGCCGCGGTCCTCGGCGAGGGTGCGCGCCTGCGGCTTGATCTCCTGGGCGGCGAAGACACCGGTGACAGGAGCGAGCGTGGCGTCGCGGTTCATGAGTTCGAGGTAGCGCGTGAGCTGCTCGACGCCGTCGATGCCACCGCGCCGCTTGATCTCCACGGCGATCGACGAGCCTGCTGAGTCACGGGCCAGGATGTCGACGGGGCCGATCGCAGTCATGTACTCACGGCGGACCGTCGTGTACCCGTCGCCGAGCGTATCGATGTGTTCGGCGAGCAGCTCCTGCAGGTGGGCTTCGACGCCGTCCTTGACGAGGCCCGGGTCGGTGCCGAGTTCCTGCTCCACCGCCGTCACGATCTCTGCGATGGAGATGACGAGCGTGTCATCGGTCTTCTTCTGGCGCACGGTCCAGATCTCTGAGAAGCCGGCTTCGACCTGGTCTGCCGTGGGCTCTTCGACGCGCATCGAGCAGGGCGGTGACATCCAGTTGAGCGGCTTGTAGGAGCCGCCGTCGGAATGGACCAGCACACTGCCGTCGGCTTTGATCATGAGGACTCTCATGGCCAGGGGCAGATGCGCGGACAGACGTCCCGCATAGTCGACCTGGCACTTCGCAATCACGACTCGCACAGGCGTCAACACTACGTGAGACACTGGCGTCATGCCACGTTCGTCCTCTTCGCGCCGCGCCAACAAATGGCAGCGTCCGGCACGCGAGTTGTCGGCCGGCTTCGCGATCCGCCGTCGCATCGACGATGCGCGTGATGGTCAGTGGGTCGTGCAGGAGACCACCGGTGCTCCGTCGGGCAAGGTCTATGTGTGCCCCGGGTGTCAGCAGGACCTCGCGGCATCGACTCCGCACACCATCGCGTGGCGCGAGACTGCGGCGTACGGGATCGGCACAGGGCCCGAGGCGCGGCGCCATTGGCACACCCACTGCTTCCGGGGTCGCCGCCGCTGACTGCCCTCGGCTCTGGTGGCGCTCGGCTCTGACTGCGCTCGGCTCGGACTGAGTCCGACACTGACTGCGTCGGCTACTGACTGCGTCCGACGCCGACCGCGTCCGACACTGACCGCGTCCAGCGGTTGCTTCCACAGGCTGTGAACGGTGAGCCGTCCTCGATTCTCCCTCATCCGCACCCGTCGGCGCCGATAATCAGACATTGATTCAGAGGGCGTGAGTGCCACTGGCCGATGAGTCATTGGTTCAGTCGCGGTGTTACTACTGTGGTTGTCCGCCGAACCACCTTCGGTAATGCAGCCGGATCGTCGGACTGCAGAGTTATGTCCGTGCCTTCGAATAGTGTGTAGAACATCAATGAAGATGGTCTGTCACTCACCGCGAACGGTGGGATGAAGGAGCGCACGGTGGCTGTGTCTGCCGCGTGTGTTCTGGGCGGGTTGTTCTGCTGGGTGTGTTCTGCAGGGTGGTTGAGGCTTCCAGGGGGAGGCGAGGGGCGATGACGGAGGATCTGGCGCGTGGTCGTCTCCGTGACGAGCCCGAGGGTGGTCCCGCCCGGCTGCTGACAGTGGCTGATGTGCGGGCCGCGATCGGGCGGGTGGCCTCGGGTGAGTTCGGCGTCGCGGGCCCGTTGTCATGGTCGTTCGGTTCTCACCCGGTGGCGGAGGCTACGGCCGGTGCGCAGGAGTCTGCACGTCACCCACAGCCTGATGGAGGATCCGAGGGCACAGAGGACTCGGGCCGTGCCGAGGCGTCAGAGGGCCCCGAGGCCGCGGTCTCGTCTGTTGGTCTGCTGGGTGAGTGGACGAACACAGCCGAGGTCGTCGGACGTCTACGCGCGGTGGAGACCGCCCAGCTCGCGGCGTTCCTGCTGAATCGTGTGCTGAATCGGAAGGGTGGGGAGGGGGAGCTGGAGAGGTTCCTCACCGCCCCGGAACCAGGGCCCGCGGAGACCTCACCCGCTCAGTCACAGCCTCCGCAAAGCTCTTCCAAAGACCCCAGGGACCCCACCGTTGCGGTGCCCGAGCCCACGGATGAGAAGACGACCGCGGTGGGTAGTCCGGGTTCTGCTTTTGCGGCTGGTTCCTTTCAGGATCCGCGGATCTCAACGCGTGCGCGTGAGCTGTTTGCGAGTGAGGACATGATCGTGGTCGCGGCGAAGCTGCGCACCAAGCTGGAGACAGCTCGGAGAGTCTCCGCCCGGGCGATTGTGGAGTTCATCGGTCTGCACAACCTGCTGTCCTCCGTCGTGGCTGGCAGGTTGTCGGTGGAGCGGGTGGAGCGTCTGCATTTCCGCATCGATGACGCCCTCCTGCCCCTGTCAGAGATCCAGGCTCTGGATGGGTTCTTGGATGGGTTGGATGCGGGGTTGTCGTTGGATCAGTTCGAGAAGCAAGCCAGGATGCGGATCCGCGTTCTGGATCCGGTGGCTGCTGATCCTGATGCGGCGCGGAAGAAGCGGTGTGTGCGGATCGAGCGGCGTGATGATGACACCGCTGTGTTGGAGATGGTCGGTCCGATCGGTGTGATCGAGGCGCTGTTCCAGCGTCTGCGTGCAATGGCCAGAGCGATTCGCAGGCAGGAGATCGGTGCGCTCGGACTGATGAAGGACGGACAGGATCTCGACGCGAAGGACTTGGTGGGTCGTCTTCTGGATGATCGTCGGGTGGCGGAGCTGATGTTCGATCTGTTGGCGGGTGCGCGTCCGCAGACGCAGGTCCGTGTCGGCCCGAAGACGGGTGCCGGGCTGAAGAGTGGTGTGGGGGCGCGGCGGAAGGCTGCCGAAGCGATCGTGGAGGCCGCGTTGGCTGATGAGCCCGGCTCCGGCGCTGGCGGCACCGTCGATCCCGCCGCTGCCTCCGGAACCGGAGATGGGTCTGATCTTCCTGAGGGCACGTTTATCGATGTTCTGTGTCCGACGGATGGGGATTGGTTGCGGAAGCAGGCGCAGGTGACGATCACGGTGCCGGTCTCGACGGTGTTGTCGGTGGATGAGCGGCCGGGGCGGGTGAATGGGGATGTGCCGGTTTCTGCGGAGTTCTGCAGGGATGCGGCTGCGCATGCGACGTCGTGGTATCGGGTGTTGACGGATCCGGCGACGAGCATCGTGACGGATCATGTGGCGCAGACGTATGAGCCGACGGCTGCGATGCGGCGGACGGTGCGCGCGAAGTGGCGCACATGCACAGTGCCCGGCTGCAGTTATCCGGCGGGGTGGTGTGAGATCGAGCATTGCTGCAGGTTCTCGAAGATCGATCCCGCCTCGGGTGGATTGACGGCTCTTCCCGGTTCGTGGTGATGGGGAGCGTCGCGTCGTTGACGTAGAACGGCTCGTGGTCCTGCTGTGATGGGTGTTGTCAAGACATCCGAATCTCAGAGGACCACGAGCCTGTGCACGAGAGTACTGGTTCGCAGCGTGATGCTGCGAGCACGATCTTCAACTTGCCCAATTACCGCGTCATCGATGCCGTCGACCTGCCCGACGGGGGCCGGCGGGTGGTGATCGCCTCGACCGTCCCGCCGGGCTGTCCGTCCTGCGGCGTGCTGGCGACGAAGGTCCATTCCCGCCGGTCACAGCAGGTCCGGGACGTTCCCGTCGCTGGCGCAGCGGTGGTGGTGTGGGCCAAGCGGCGCTGGTTCTGTCTGGAGCCGGCCTGTGCCCGGGGCACGTTCGCCGAGGCCACCGAGCAGATCCCGCGATACGCACGCTCGACGACCCGACTGCGGGACCAGGTCGTCTCTGCCGTGATCCGTTCCGGCCGTGCAGCCTCCGAGGTGGCCCGGGCCCACGGCGTCTCGTGGTGGCTGGTCCAGGCCGCCCTCAGCGCCGCCGCAGTGGTCCTGCCTGACGTCGACGACGTGCGGGTCAGGCGTCTGGGGGTCGATGAGCACCGCTACCGGTCAGTGCGCTGGTTCCGCACCGACGAGGGCGCTTGGAGACGGTTCGAGCCGTGGATGACGACGCTGGTCGACCTGGCCACCGGGCAGGTCCTCGGCATCGTCGACGGC
>NZ_FXZF01000094.1:0-1410 GCF_900169375.1 Brevibacterium sp. Mu109 | reverse complement strand
CGGAGCGGTCACCGGCTTCGCCGCGACCTCGGGTGAGAAGCTCGACCCCTCGGCGATGGCGCTCGCCCAGGGTGGGATCATCTCCGTCGGGGTCACCCTCGCCCTCGTCGGCATCGTCGTCCACTTCGCCGGGGTGCGGTGGATCGAAGTGACGATGCCGCCGGTCGTCACCGGCTCCATCGTCGCCCTCATCGGGCTCAACCTCGCCCCCGCCGCATGGGGCTGGGTGCAGCAGGCACCTCTGACCGCGGTGATCACGATCGCCGCCATCATCGTCTCCTCCGTCCTCTTCATCGGCGTCCTCGTCGGGTTCGCAGCCGCACTCGTCCAGGGTGAGGTCGACTTCTCGACCGTCGAGACCGCGGCATGGGTCGGGCTGCCCACCTTCCATGCCCCGGCCTTCGACCTCGGCTACCTCGGGCTCTTCCTGCCCGTCGTCCTCGTCCTCGTCGCGGAGAACATCGGGCATGTGAAGTCGGTGGCGGCGATGACCGGCCGCGACCTCGACGGACTCACCGGGCGCGCGCTCTTCGCCGACGGCCTGGCGACGACGATCGCCGGAGCCGGCGGCGGGTCGGGGACGACGACGTACGCGGAGAACATCGGCGTCATGGCAGCGACGAAGATCTACTCGACGGCCGCCTACCTGTGTGCGGCGATCATCGCCCTCATCCTCAGCCTGCTGCCGAAGTTCGGCGAGATCATCGCGACGATCCCTCCGGGCGTCCTCGGCGGAGCGGCGACGGTCCTCTACGGGATGATCGGCCTCCTCGGCGTGCGCATCTGGGTGGAGAACCGCGTCGACTTCTTCAACCCCATCAACCTCAACACCGCTGCCGTCTCGCTCATCGTCGCGATCGCGAACTACACGTGGTCCCCGGCGGGGCTCGAGTTCGCGGGAATCGCTCTGGGCACCGCCTCGGCGATCGTCATCTATCAGGTGATGCGGGCGATCGCGAAGTGGCGGGGCACGGCAACGATCCCCAACTCCCCCGCCGAGGCGGGCCAGCCGGAGGGCACCGACCCGCGTTTAAGACCGGCTGGCGCGGTCGTCACCCTGAACTCGGCACCCGGGAACACTCGGATGGCCCAGCCGCCCCCGCTTCGATCTCGAGGTTTCATTTCGGGTCGAAGATCCCCGCGATGATCACCGTGAGCGCCCGGCGTCGGGACCCTCGCCCTCCCGAGTCTCGGGAATCTGGCCGCTGATGAAGAGCAATCGACGGCTGGCCGGAACCTCAACGGCGTTCGCGTAGCCGCCGACTGCCGCCGGCACATCTGCCGGGTCGTGCTGCCCATCCATTGTCGGAGCCGAATCGAGGTCACCGACCGGCGTTGAAGACCGTCTGGATCTCCGCGATCTTCCCGCCCTCGAACCGCAGCCAGGTGGCGGCCGGCGTCGACGGGGCG
>NZ_FXZF01000073.1:0-2838 GCF_900169375.1 Brevibacterium sp. Mu109 | reverse complement strand
GCACCTGAGAGGTGCCCCTTTCTTGAACGGGAATGTTGACTTCGAACATCATCATTTTCCCAGTTCAGAAGGGGCATTTCCATTTCACGCGCGGCTTGATCCGGCTACTCGCATCGGTGGATCAAGGATAAGAGACCCAACGAGGGCGGACCCGCCGTAGGACACGAACGGGAGCGGCACCCCGATTACCGGCAGCAGAGTAGTGACCACGCCGATGTTCACCGCTGCCTGACCGATGACCCAGGCGAAGACACCCATCGTGGTCACCTGTACCAGCCGGTCCTGCGAACGATGGGCAAGGAGTACGAGCCCTGTGCCGAGGACCGCGAAGAGGCCGATCACGACACATCCGCCCAGGAGCCCCAGTTCCTCGCCGATAATCGCGAAGATGAAGTCGTTGTGCGCTTCCGGCAGCCATGACCACTTCTCCCGACTCGCGCCCAGCCCCACACCGGTCCAACCACCCGATGCGAGCGCATAGAGGCCGTGACTGGACTGCCAGTGCTGGCCCAGCGCATCGGCATCGCTCACCACATCCTGGCCGGTGAACATCGCCCGCACGCGCGCTAGACGGTAGGGACTCGTAACGATCAGCAGTCCCAGCCCGGCGGCGAGCGGCACCAGAGCCGCAGCGAAATAGCGTAGCGGCACATCACCCGTGAAGAGAGCGACGAGGCTCAGCATGATGAGGATCAACGATGTGCCTAGGTCACCGCCGGCGAGGACGCACGCAAGCACGGCTCCCAGCACCGGCACGATGGGGACGGCGAGCTCGCGGAAGGAGTCGAGGCGGTCCGCTTTGCGAGCTAGGATCATTCCCAGCCACAGGGCCACAGCGACCTTCGCAAGCTCGGAGGGCTGGCCTTGGATCGGACCGATCTGGACCCAGTTGGTGCTGCCGTTCACGGTGTGCCCCACCCCGGGGATGAGAGGCAGCGCCACGAGACCGATACTCACAACAATCGCGGGCCACGCCATTCTCCGGAGGAACTGCACCGACACTGACGCGAGGAGGAACATAGCGGCGATCCCTGCTGTGGCGAACGTCGCCTGCCGGAAGAAGACGGAGTACGACGAGGTAGGAGTCCCGTCGTAGGACGTGATCGACGTCGCGGACAGCACCATGATGAGCCCGGTGACTACGAGAGCCACGGATGACGTGAGGATCAGGCAGTAGCTGGTGAGGGGCAACTCAAAAATGGTCCGGATCTCCGCACCTAGCGACGCCCTGCCAGCTGTTCGCGTGATAATGTCCGCGCTTGCGGAACCGCGTCTCTCGCACAAATTCGTCTCGCGTTCGGTCAACGGACTCTCGCCGTTCGGATCGTCCGAGGCGACCTAGAGACCGGCAAGCGCTTCCCAGCTGCCGGTATGTGGCTGAGCTCCATGTGAACACTGTACGGAGAGGTGGAACAGTCATCGAACTTCCGCAGAACCCGGGCGCTTCGTCCCGAGCGGTGCCGGGTAGGTCGCCGCACGGGCCGCGAGCGGCACGCACAGGCGCACGGACACTCGTGCGCGCATCAGTCTGGGTGTTTGCTGGTGCCGCGGTCGTCGCCGCGGCAGTGCTGAGCACCGGCCCCTCGAGAGCGTTGCATCTCGCTGTTTCACAAGCTGAGGTGGAGGTCCCGTATGGGGCAGCAGACATCCTGCTCCCCGTCCTCGCGGGAGGGTTCCTTCTTGCAGCATGGGGGCTGCGCAGCATAGATGTCGATCGCGTTCTCTTCGTGCTGATCGTTGGGACGTCCTCGGTCGCCGCCTATCTCACGAATGAGGTGCTGAAGCGTCTTTTCGCCTGGCAGCGTCCGTGTGTGGAGTTTCTTGTGGACCCTCGTTGTCCCGGACCCGATAGCTGGTCGTTTCCCAGCAACCACACGGCCATAGCTTTTGCATTGGCTACCGCTATGGCCCTCGTCGCCTTGACTCGGTGGGCATGGTGCGGGTTTGCCATCGCGACGCTGGCAGCGGTGTCGCGGGTCGTCGACGGAGTGCACTATCCCCACGATGTCGTCGCCGGTGCCGCGGTGGGCATGTGCATGACGATCGGCTTTGCGCTGGTGCTTGGATGGGCCATCCAGCGCTTCCGCCCTCCCGCTCGCCGGAAGCGGCAAGGCGACAGGAGGACGAGTGCACCTGTGGGCGAGAGCAGACGACCCGGATGAAGACTGGAATAACCCGGATGTCCCGCGCTTGAAGGCACTGGCCTAAGCGCAAAAGCGATGCGTCCGCGGGAAGCGGATCGTCCGTCTTTGATCCGCCTCGCGCCCGTGCCCTCTGCTTTCTGCCGGAGGGGGACAGCGCCGCAGGCAAAGCTTGCAGGATTTATCGAATGCCCGGTCGGACACCACAGTAAGCGACCGGACTACATCCGTCTGAGGTGGCACAGCACGAGGAGAGGACAATACTTTTCAACGAGCCGCACGCCTCCGTTCGATAACCCACCGAGTTTCTGCTTGCTTGCCCGGCCCCTGTTGAACGCCGACATGAGCCGCTCCCCCTCAGAGTTTTAAGGGGTACTTCGGGTTTGCCATAGGGATAAAACTTCGGGATGTCTGGCTCACTCCAAGCAAACTAGGGATTGTTCAGGTGGGCACTCTTCAGCAGGTGTGCTCAGCCGCACGTACCCGGGGCTGAATCGACAGTCGTCTGTGATTCGTGGCCTGCTGGGCTTTCATCGGCAGCCGCGGATTCGTCATCATCTGTTGGGACTGAGTAGAGCCCCATAGAGTGGTGTAACGCACAGAGGCCGGTCCCTCGCTCCCGGATGTGGGCGCGGCCACCGTGTGATCCTTCGAGTCAACCTTCCAAGAATCCTCGAATAGGAGTCATCACGATGAC
>NZ_FXZF01000010.1:0-134695 GCF_900169375.1 Brevibacterium sp. Mu109 | reverse complement strand
GCACCTGAGAGGTGCCCCTTTCTTGAACGGGAATGTTGACTTCGAACATCATCATTTTCCCAGTTCAGAAGGGGCATTTCCATTTCACGCGCGGCTTGATCCGGCTACTCGCATCGGTGGATCAAGGTTTAGCGTTGATAGCCGATCGTGTGTGGGAGAAAGCTGGCACTGGAAATCAGCGAAGCGCAGGCACCTCGGGGGAGCTCGGACTCGGCCCGCTGGGACTGACTCTCGCCTGGCGTCGACGCTGGGGCTGTGTGGGCTCGGTTTCGTCGGTATGGCCCGTACCTGCTGGGTGACCCTGTTCGTCGCACACGAAGGCGGACAGGCCCCGAACAGCAAGGAGCCCCCGCCATGCCTGACCCCATACCGTCGCCCGCCCCGCGCCTGGCCGAAATTCCCGCGCCCGTCTTCGCCGATGAGCGGGCGACGCTCTACCTCGGTGACACCGTTGAGCTTCTCCCGCTCCTGCCCGAGGCCAGCATCGACGCCCTGGTGACCGACCCGCCGTATGGGCTGAGCTTCAACGGGCAAGCCTGGGACGACGCTTCCGGGTTCCGCGAGTCCCTCCCGCACATCGACATGACTGGGATGAGTGCGCCGGAGGTATTCGAGACCTGGTGCACGGCCTGGGCTGCAGGAGCATTGCACGCACTCAAGCCGGGCGCGTATGTTGCAGCATTCGGTGGTGCACGCACCTGGCATCGCATGGTGCGCGGGATCGAGAATGCAGGGTTCGAGATCCGCGACCAGATCGCATGGTTGCACACAACCGGGATGCCCAAGAGCTTGGACCTCTCGCACACGATCGACAAGCACCACGGCATGCAGCGCGCCGACCGGGTCGTGCAGGCCACGGATCACGACGGGGTGCTCGGCGCAACGCGCACTGTACTGTCGAAAGGCACACCGGTCACCGAGGACGCGACACGGTGGGAAGGGTGGGGCACGGCATTGCGGCCTGCGTTCGAGCCGATCATCATCGCCCGCAAACCACCCGAAGGAAGCGTCGTCCGAAACGTCCTCAGTCACGGTGTCGGCGGGCTCAACATCGACGGCGCCGGGTTCGCTGACGGCCGGTGGCCGACGAACGTCGCATTCGATGCCAGTCAAGCGGATGCGTTGGATGTGTTGACGGGGACATGGCAAGGCGAGTCGCTATCGAGGAAGTTCCCGATCTTCCGCTTCGACCGAAAGCCCTCCGCCGCTGAGCGTCCTCGGGCATTCGGGGTGTCGCACTCAACGGTAAAACCACTGGCGCTGATGCGCTGGCTGGTCACGCTCGTCACCCCACCGCGTGGCATGGTGCTGGAGCCATTTGCCGGATCCGGCACCACGGTGGAGGCCGCAGCTGGAGCGGGGTTTTGTGTGGTCGCGGTAGAGAAGGAAGCAGCGTACGTGCCTCTGGTCCGCTCCCGTCTGGACAGGTCTTCTCGAGCGTGACCGTTGAGTGCCTACCGGGGACCGCCAGCAGCGGTTTGGGGCATAGCTGTCCGCCACGGAGGCATAACGTCGAGTCCGCCGGCCCCTTGCTGAGAGTGTGAGTGTTCCGTGGTGTTGTTTGGCGATGGCATCGACCGAAGCGCCCTCGGTCTGATGCCGCTTCCTTTGGGACTCCGCACCGCGCAGCGTCGGCAGGTCAGCGCCACAGGATCGGTGACTGGTACCGATGTCCTGAAACTGTCGTACTCGTCGCCACCGGCGTCAGCGTTGACGGGTGCCACGAGGTTCTCGGCTGCCAGTCGACGGTGTGGCGTGATGAGTGTTCTGGATGTCGTCGTCGAGTACGCGGCCGATGTTCCATACGACCACCGTGAGTCCGAGTGCGGACAGCACTCCGGCGCCGAGTATGACTGGGACGAATCCGAAGGTGCCCGCGAGTGCGAGGCCGGAGCCGCCGGAGATGACCATGAGGAGTGACGTGATGGTGGTGAAGAGGGTGAAGTCGGTGCCTGCGCTTTCGGGGCGGGTGAGGTCCATCGAGATCGTGTAGATGATCGCGAAGGCGGCTGCGAATGCGGCGTTCGACAGTGCCACGACCAGCAGCACGAGCCATGGCCAGGTCGCACCGAGTGCGATCGGCAGGGTGCCGAAGGTGGCGAGCACCTGTAGTCCGCCCAGCCACAGTAGTGCGGGTCGTCTGCCGATCCGGGCGATGTATACGCCGGCGAGGATGCCGGCTGCGACGCCGGTGAGACTGCCGCCGATCACGACGTACAGGCCGATCGTGGCCTCGTCCCAGCCGTCGGTGACGAGCATGGGGCGTACGAGGTTATAGGCGATGGTGAAGCCCGCACTGTACGCGGGGATGAGTGCGAGACTCCACCATCGCACGCGCCGATCGCCGAAGAACTGGCCGATCGTGCGTAGCGTGACGCGGGGTGCCGGCACGTCGCGTTCATCGGCCTCCTCGCGCCAGCGGAGGACGAAGGGCAACGCGACGAGCGTGCATGCGGCGAGGCAGAGCGCGGCGATCTGCCATCCCGCCGCCTGGTAGACGACGAGTACGACGCCACCGCCGACGACCTGTGCCACTGACGATCCCGCCGATTGGAAGCCGTTGCCCAGGCCGCGCTCGTCTGGCCGAAGGAGTCTTGTCGCGGCGGCGTCGGCGGCGACGTCTTGGGTGGCGGCGACGACGAAGATCACCGCGAACAGCGCGAGCAGGGTCGTGAACTGGGTGGCCGGGTCGAACAGGGCGAGCGAGGCGCATCCTATGGCGAGCAGCGACTGCGTGAGGAGGAGCCAGCCGCGATAGTGTCCGAGCCGTCGTGACCCGAACCGGTCGACGACCGGCGCCCACAGGAACTTGAGCGTGAGTAGTGTTGCGATGCCCGCTGCGGCCCCGATGAGCGCGAGTGGCACGCCACGGGCCTGCGCGATGGTCAGGAACGCGTAGGTGAAGAAGCCCAGGCTCAGGTTCTGGGTGCAGTAGAGCGCGGCGACGAGTGCGAGCCTCCCGCGACGGGACTGGCCACCGGGAATCGGGGGGCGGCTGGTGGTCATGATGCTCCTTGCTGGGCGGCGAGATCCGCGTAGGCCGGGCAGTCGCCCAGCAGTTTGGTGTGGGCGCCGATGCCGGCGATGCGGCCGTGTTCGACCACGACGATGCGGTCAGCGGCGGCGATGGTGGTCAGGCGGTGCGCGATGACGAGCACGGTGCGGCCGGCCACGAGCGAGGACAGTGCTCGCTGGATGCGGTCTTCGGTGCCGGGGTCGACTGCGGCGACGGCCTCATCGAGGATGAGCACCGGCGCGTCCTTCAGCAGGGCTCGGGCGATCGCGAGCCGTTGGCGTTGTCCGCCGGACAGGTCGGTGCCGCCGTCGTGCAGCACGGTGTCGAGGCCGTGGGGCAGCGCCCGGACGACGTCGTCGCACTGCGCGGCCTCGAGCGCGGCCCACAGCTCGTCATCGGTGGCGTACGGGTGTCCGAGTGCGAGGTTGTGGCGCACGGTGTCGTCGAAGAGGTAGACGTCCTGGTGCACGACCGCCACCTGTGCCATGACGCGGTCGCTGCCGAGTTCGGTGACCGGTACGCCGCCGAGCAGCACGTGCCCCGATGGGACGTCCCACAGTCGTGCGGCCAGGTGGGCGATGGTCGACTTGCCCGAGCCCGACGGTCCGACGAGTGCGGTGATCTGCCCAGGCTCGGCTCGGAACGATACACCCGTGAGGGCCGGTTGCGATGCGCCGTCGTATGTGAAGGAGACGTCGCGGAACTCGACCGACCCGTCGGCGGGCTCCGCGGAAAGTTCGGGCTCACTGAGCACGGGAGCGTCCCAGATCTCGCCGATCTTGGCGGCGATCTGCTGCTGGTTGCGCCGGTAGCCGGCGAGCATCATGAGCTCTTGGATGGGCTGGTAGATCGTCAGCGACAGGAACAGGAAGGCCAGCAGGGTGACGGCAGGCACCGCCCCAGTGGCGTACAGACCTGCCCCGACGACGATGAGCACCACTTGCCCGGACTCCACCGCGATCGAGCCGAGCGCCGTCGCGGGCGTGGCCCGTACCGACATGGCCGTGCTGGCGGCGGAGAGCCGTGAGATCGCGGTGTCATAGCGGGCTGCCATCGCCGACCCAGGGTTCCCACGCAGCACAGCGGCGCCGCGGGCCTGGTCGAGCAGTGCGACGGTGGCCTCCTGTCTCGCGGCGTAGAGGTCGGCGAAGGCCCGGTGGTGGATGCGATCGCTCCACACTGTCAGCAGCCAGAACAACGGCAGGCCGATGAGCGCCGCGAGGGCGAGCCGCCAGTCGATGACGAGCAGGATGATCATCGCGTAGACGGGTTGCACGAGCCCGCCGACGATCTGCTGCGGGACGTTCTGGAAGTCGATCATCGCCGTGTCGTTGCCGACGAGCGTGGCGATCCTGCCGTTGTCGACGCGACCGAAGAACCCCAGCGGAACCCGCCGGAGACGTTCGAGCACCGACAGCTGCAGATCGGCCTTGGAGCGGGCCGACAACCGCCACACCAGCGCGTTGGACCAGACGGAGGCGAGCAGGCGCAATACCAGCATGCCGGCGAGCAGCGCCGTGACGGTCCAGACCAGTGACGCGTCGAGGCCGCCGGCCCATCCCTCGCCGATGGCGGCCATGACGATCACGAAGACCGCGATGAGCGGCGCCCCGCGCACGAGCGATTCCGCGATGAGTCGCACGAACCCGCGGCGCCACAGCGTCTGCCAGCTCCGCCCGTACAGGGCCCGCCACTGCCTGGCGAAGCCGAGCCCGCCGATGTGCGCTCGCACGACGGAACGCGCAGCCTGCCCCCACTCGTCCGCGGCGCTGTCCGGGAGGTTCTCGGCGACATTCGTAGCGGGTGCCGGCGCGGGTACCGGTGCGGTCGATGCCTCGAGCCGCCAGCCCGCGGCGTCCCGGTAGGAGTGCCAGAGCTCCCGATACGGGGTACACGTCTCGAGCAACCCCTCGTGGTCGCCGGTCGCGGCGACTACACCCTGGTCGAGATAGGCGATCTGGGCGCTGTGCTGGATGGTGGAGAGCCGGTGGGCGATCGCGATCACGGTACGTCCCGCTATGACTTCATCGAGAGCCTCGAGTGTGTTGCGTTCGGTGGTGGCGTCCAGCGATGCGGTGATCTCGTCGAGCACGAGGATGCGCGCGTCCTTGAGGATCGCCCGGGCGATGGCGATGCGCTGCCGTTCACCGCCGGACAGCACCCCGCCGCCGGCGGGCAGCTCGGTCGCCCACCCCTGGAACAGTGCGGCAGCGACGTCGCCGAGCTGGGCGCGTTCCGCGGCGGCGATCGACTCGGCATCGGTCGCGTCCGGTCTGGCGATGCGGATGTTCTCCAGCAGCGACGCGGCGAAGACATACTCGTCCTGCTGGATGAACGCCACGAGCCCCGCGAGCGACTCTGAGGGGATCTGCCGCACGTCGACCCCGCCGATGCGTACCGCACCGGAATCGACGTCGGAGAATCGCGCCACGAGCCTGGCGAGCGTCGATTTACCGCTGCCGGTCCGGCCGACGAGCGCGAGTGTCTCCCCTTCCCGTGCGGTCAGGCTGATGCCGTCGAGCACCGGCGCGTCCTCGCGGTAGGCGAACCGCACATCGTCGAACTCCACGTCGAAACGCTCGGGGACGACGGGCTCGGCCGGTGCGGGCAGCGGGTCCTCGGCGAGGATCTCGGTGATCGTCCCCGCCGCCAGCTGGATCCTGACGAGGATCGTCGCCAGCGTGCCGACGAGGCCCATGACGGGCGTGAGATACCCGAGCGCCAGCAGCAGGAACAGCACGAGCGTCGCCAGATCCAGCTCACCGGAGGTGAAGCGCAGACCCGCGACGGGGATGAGCAGCGCGACCGTGAGCCCCGTGGCCACGGTCATCGCCGCCACCAGCCACTTCACCGGCCCGGCTGTCGCCGCCGTCTGCAGACGCGCGGCCTCGATGACGGCTGCGCGTGCCTGGTCGTAGCCGGTGTCCGGCCGCAGGTACCCGCGGATGACCTTGATGCCCTGCAGATACCCCATGACGGCCCGGCTGAGCGTGGTCGAGTGCTCGGCGAGAGCGGCGTTGTTGCGCTGCGCGAGCCTCATACCGACCGCGGAGACGACGACGAGCAGCACGAGCGAGGCGAGTGCCACGAGCGCGAGCCTCCAGTCGACGACGAACAATGCGATTGTCGTCGCCACAGGCACCGCCGCAGCGGCGGCGCCGTCGGGAACGCCATGCGCGAGCGCCTCCTCGAGCTGCTCGACGTCGTCGTGCAGCACCTTCTTCAGCTCACCCGTCGACCTCGCCTGCACCCGCCCGAGCGGCAGCACCTGCAGCTTCGCAGCGATGGCACGCCGCAGGTCGCCGAGGATCCGGTACGCGGCGACATGCCCGACGTGGGTGGACAGGCCGTTCGCGATCGCGCGCACGACGAGCGCGACCGCCGTCCACCACGCGATCCAGCCGACCGCTGCGATATCGGCCGACGGTCCGGCGAACAAAGTCACCGTCACCGCATACACCGCGAGATACGGCGCCAGCGAGCACCCGGTACCGACGACGGCGAGCACGGCAGAGGCCACAAGCCCGAGCCGGTGCCCGGCCACGATCGCACCGAGGGTGGTGGGTTCCGCACCGGGCCGGGCACCTGCCTCGCCAGCTCCAGACATCAGGGCATTAGCTCGAGTAAGAGTCACCTAAGTGAGGCTAGAAGCAGCAAGCGCGAAAATCAATAGCCATGTATTTACTGTTCTCGCCAAGCTAGGATCGTGGTGTGTCCACTGAGCGCCGTAGCGACCGGGGGAGAGGGCGCCCCCGTCAGGGTGACATCGTCCTGAGTCGCGACCTCATCGTCGAGACCGCGCTCGCGATCGCAGGTGCAGAAGGCTTCGCCGCGCTCTCCATGCACAGACTCGCTCGCCAGCTCGACGTGACCCCGAGAGCGCTCTACAACCATGTCGCAGACCGGCAGGAAGTGATCGATCTCGCCGCCGCGCGCATGCTGCAGCACACGCCCATGCCGGCCTTCGACCACCCGGATTGGCGCGACGCGCTCCGCGATGCCTACGACAAAGCCCGCCAGGCCTACCGGGCCTACCCGCGCGCCACCCTGATCTCACTGGACGAGACCGTCAGTGCCACGTCGGTCGACCCGCACCGGGTGATCCTTGCCGAACGCCTCCTACAGTTCTTGGTCGACCTCGGGTTGACACTGCCCCAGGCGCTCGTGATACGCAGCGGGTTCCTCTTCGACGTGTTCGCCTTCACGCTGCTGATCGACTACCGCTACGACCGCGGCGACGACGAACTGCGCCGGATGATGAGCCAACCAGTGCCCGAAGCCTGGCTGGACTCCCTCCCCGACGTCGTTGCACCACGGTCACGAGAAGCGTCCGACCTTGACCCCCGCACCAGCGATGAGATGTTCGCCGAGACCATCGCCATGCGAATCGCCACCATCGAGCACCTGCTCGAATGAACCAGGCGCTGCGCCATGTGCCGCAAGCACCCGGGTAGCCCAGCTGTCGACCCCGTCCTTCGGTGTCGATGACGCCGTCCCTTGATTTCGGTAGTCTACTCTCATAATCTGTTGAGGTGAGCCTTACCTCAGAAAGTGGTGGCCGTGCGGCAGGTCGCGCGCGTCGGCCGGGGCGTCCACCCACGATCGATGCGGCGGCCATCGGCGGCGCGGTCGTGACGGTCGGTTTCCGGGAGGTGACGTTCGCTGCGGTGGCGGACCGGCTGGGTGTCGGGCAGGCGACGGTGTATCGGCACGCGGCCAATCGTGACGAGCTGGTGCGTCTCGGGTTGGAAGAGGCGGTGTCTGGTTTCGCCTGGCCGGATCTTACAGGCCGGTGGGACTCATTGTTGCGGCGATGGGCGGTGGCGTCCTGGCGGGCGTGGGAAAAGCATCCCGGTGCGGTGTTCGCGGGTAGAGCCCCATAGAGTGGTGTAACGCACAGAGGCCCGGACACACCCACCCGGATGTAGACGCGGCCACCGTGTGATCCTTCGAGTCAACCTTCCAAGAATCCTCGAATAGGAGTCATCACGATGACCGCTCCTCACATTATCGACCCTGCAGGCCTTCTCGGTGAAGCCCTGTCCGAAGCATCTCCAGACATGATGCGGAGCCTGCTGCAGACCATGATCAACACCCTGCTGTCCGCCGACGCGGATGCCGTCGTCGGTGCCGAGTGGGGCAAGCCCTCCCCGGACCGCACGGCCAGGCGTAACGGCTACCGTCACCGTGACCTCGACACCCGGGTCGGCACGATCGACGTGGCCGTCCCGAAACTACGACAAGGCACGTACTTCCCGGAATGGCTGCTCGAGCGCCGCAAGCGGGCCGAATCGGCGCTGATCACGGTCGTCGCGGACTGCTACCTCGCCGGGGTCTCCACGCGGCGGATGGACAAGCTCGTCAAGACCCTCGGGATCAACGCCTTGTCGAAGTCCCAGGTCTCGAGGATGGCGACTGATCTCGATGAGCAGGTCGAGGCGTTCCGCCACCGCCCCTTGGACGAGGCCGGCCCGTTCACGTTCGTCGCCGCTGACGCGCTGACGATGAAGGTCCGCGAGAACGGACGCGTGGTCAACGCCGTCGCACTGCTGGCCACCGGCGTCAACGGTGACGGCCACCGCGAGGTCCTCGGCCTGCGGGTTGCCACCAGCGAGACCGGGGCGGCGTGGAACGAGTTCTTAGCCGACCTCGGCGCCCGCGGGCTGGCCGGGGTGCGTCTCGTCACCAGTGATGCCCACGCGGGACTGAAAGACGCGATCGCTGCGAACCTGCCCGGCGCGGTCTGGCAGCGCTGCCGGACCCACTACGCGGCGAACCTGATGGGCATCACCCCGAAGTCCATGTGGCCAGCTGTGAAGGCGATGCTGCACAGCGTGTACGACCAGCCCGACGCCGCGGCTGTGGATGCCCAGTTCGACCGGCTCCTGGACTACGTGGTCGAGAAGCTGCCGCAGGTCGCCGAGCACCTCGACGCGGCGCGAGCGGACATCCTGGCCTTCACTACGTTCCCGAAGGACGTCTGGGCCCAGATCTGGTCGAACAACCCCGCAGAGAGGCTCAACCGTGAGATCCGTCGCCGCACCGACGCCGTGGGGATCTTCCCCAACCGAGCCGCGATCGTGCGGCTGGTCGGAGCGGTCCTGGCTGAGCAGACCGATGAGTGGGCCGAAGGCCGTCGGTACCTCGGACTCGAGGTCCTGGCCCGCTGCCGACTCACGTCCGTCGAGACCACCGGAGGCGAGGTGAGCACCGACCCCGACATCCCATTCGAACTCAGCGCCTGAGACCCCTCAACGAGGGATCCAACCGCTACACCACTCCAAGGGACTTGACCAATCCGGCTCCGACGAACGCAACCGGGGCATCCTGCGCGAACGCATACGAAATGGCATCGGTGATCTCGTGTATCTCGTCCAACTGCGACCGATGCACCTCGTCCAGTGTGATCAACAGCCCTGTCTCGTTCTCCGACAAGATGTCGAGGGTGCGCATGAGTTGGTGCCGGAAATCCGGCACCAACGTGTTCGTCGATTCCGTACGGTTCGTAAACCCACCGCCGAAGCCCAGCATGGACACGTTCGCCCCAACCATCTTCGACCTCGACAGGTGGGCTGTATCCAGCTGTTCGAGGACTTCCGGCAGCCGCGCCTCGGTCAGCTGCCGGGAAAAGCCCTTCGACGCAGGGGTGTGAACACTCGTCCACCCCCGTGAGGCTGCGATGTCGTGGTACACGTTCAACATCACGGACTTACCCACGCCACGCTGCCCAGTCACGAACGTGGCGCGGCCTTTCGAACCAGGCCCGTTATCCAACGCATACGCGAAGTCATCGACCTCCTGCTGCCGGCCCACCAGCGCTGGCGGCGTGGACCCGAACGTCGGCGTGAACGGAGATCGCCGGTACTGGTTCCCCGGCGGGGGAGGAATCGTGACCGTCATAAGCCCTCCGCAACTGCATTAGAGACTGTTATATACTGTTATATTGCATCAACGCGGCCGCGTGGAAACGATGATACGTTTCCCGGCCTCTGCCGCCTCGACTCCGACTGACCGGTCCTCACCACACAGGGGGTGTCTCACCGTCGCGGTGAGACACCCCCTGTGTGGTGCGCTGCGGGTCAGCGCTGCTGGACGTGCTCGGGTCCGCGCGAGGGCGCGCATCGGCCGGCGGTCTTGCGTACGTGCGCCTTCGAGTCCAGCGAGTTCGTCGCGAAGTCCGCGGGCGTGAGCGTGGGTCTCCTCTACAAGTACTTCTCCGACAAGGAGCAGATCCTGCTCGCGGCCATCACCCGCGTGCTGGGAGCCTTCCGCGATCGCGTACCGCAGGCCATCGAGGGGATCGACGATCCGGTCGTCCGGGTGACCGAGGCGTTCGCCGAGTTCTGCCGCGCGGTCGACGACCACCGCCATGCGGTCGTGCTGACCTACCGGGAATCGCGGTCGCTGAGCCGCGAGGGCCTGGCGGACATCCAGCGACAGGAGCTCGAGACCCTGGGTCCGCTGGTCGACGCGGTGCGCGGAGCCGCCGATTCCGGCGACCTGCGCGAGGTGCCGCCGGAGCTCTTCGCCTACGACCTCCTGGTGCTCGCACACACGTGGGCTCTCAAGCACTGGTACTTCCATGCACGGGGACTCTCCGTCGACGAGTATGTGGAGCAGCAGGTGCGCACCGTGGTGCTGGGCGCCCTCACCGATGCCGCGCGAAGCCGCGTGGAGCGGTGAGGCTCGCAGCACCGCGCTGACCGGTGACGTGGCCGGAGGGTGAGGCGCCGCACCTGACGGACACTGCGGAAGGACGACCATGACCGGCACACCAGCAGCGGCAAAGACATCAGACCACGATCCGATCGGACACCTGTCTCCCACGATGCTCGAGGGGCACGTCGCGTTCATCACCGGCGGCGGTTCGGGGATCAATCTGGGCATCGCCAGGGCCTTCGCCCGCTGCGGTGCGGCGATCGCGATCTGCGGCCGCACAGAGGAACGACTGGCCGGCGCCGCCGAGGAGCTGCGCGGCATGGGTGCGAAGGTCACCTACAAGGCTGCGGACGTGCGCGATCCCGAGGCGCTCCAGGCATCCGTCGACCATGCGGTCTCAGAGCTGGGCGACATCAGCATCACCGTGGCCGGTGCGGCGGGGAACTTCTTCGCGAAGGCGGAGGAGATGAGCGCCAACGCGTTCCGCACCGTCGTGGACATCGACCTCATGGGCGCGTACCACGCGGCGAGGGCCACCTTCCCGTCCCTGCAGAAGACTCGGGGCTCGATCCTGTTCATCTCTGCCAGCCAGGCGTTCAAGGCGACGAAGTACCAGGCGCACGTGGGCGCCGCGAAGGCCGGCATCGAGATGCTCATGAAGGATCTGGCGGTCGAGTGGGGCGGGCACGGCATCCGCTCGAACTCCCTGGTGCCGGGCCCGGTGGAGGGCACCGAGGGCATGGCTCGCCTGGCGGGCCCGACCGGCGATGACCTGTGGAAGCGTGCGGTACCGCTGGGGCGCTACGCCCAGACGGAGGAGATCGGCGCGATGGCCGCGGTGCTCTCTGGACCCCTTGGCGCGTACGTCACGGGGTCCCAGTACACGGTCGACGGCGGCCTGGGGCTCGTGGGCTCCGGGCACATCTCCGATGCGGTGGAGAAGGCGCTGTTCTCCGAGGGGTGAGGCTCCGCGCGGGCGCTGCGGGAGGCGGCGGCCGGACTGGTGCGGCCACGTGACTGACTTCTGAGGATCGCGCTCCGAGCCCTGCCAGTCCGCCCTCCCGGTCAGCCCCCCGCCGTCACCCCTTCGCGGAGAGTGCCGGGTGGCCGCTCGCGATCGAGACGCGGTTGAACGCGTTGATCATGACCGCGGTCCATTCCACTGCGGCGATCTGCTCCGTCGAGAGGTGCTGCGCCGCCTGCGCGACGACCGCATCCCGATCCTGGCTCGTGTCGATGACCGTGAGGGACTCCGCGATCAGGAGCGCGGCCCGCTGCGCACCCGAATACATCGTCATCGCGTCGCGCCATGCCGGCAGGAGGTCCAGCTGCTGCTGCGTCACACCGGCGTCGCGCGCACGTGGAGCGTGCAGGCTCAGGCACGTGAGGCACCCGTTGATCTGGGACACGCGCATGTTGATGAGCTCGATCGTGTCATCGCCCATTCCCACCCCGTGCGAGGCGGTGCGCGAGGCCGTCGACGCCTTCACCAGCGCCTTCTGGACGGACGGATGCTCCTTGTCGATGAAGGGCCGGCGCTTCGGGGCTGTCCCGTCAGCCGTCGCGTCCGTGCCCGTCGCCGAATTCTGCGCAGTCGTCACTCTCATTCCCCCTGCGCCGCAGCACGCGCAGCATCGACGTCGGCGTGCACGGGAGTCCGGAGCTTCCCGCCCTGCTGGGCGTACGACTCCTCGTTCTTCTCGAGCCAGCCCTTCACGAACGGGCACAGAGGCACGACGGTCACGCCGCGCTCCGCGACATCCGCCATCGCCTGGCCGACAAGGATTCCACCCAGCCCGCGGCCGCCGAGTGCTTCGTCGACCTCGGTGTGGAAGAAGATCCACTCCTCGGCTCCGCCGGGTCCCTCAGTAGCCGAGGCCGGTGTGAAGAAGGTCCGCCCCGCCACCTCGCCGGTGTCGAGGGTGAGGGCGTACGCGCGCCGCTGTCCGTCGAACGTCACCGAGACGGCTGCGCCGGTCTTGTCTGTGAGCTGCTTGTCAGTCATGTTCCGCTCCTTGTGCGATCGGGAGGTGGGTGGTGGATGAGTACTGGTCCGCCGAGCCTCGTGTCCGCGTCAGTCGGTCGACTGGACGTGGGGCGGTGGGTTCCTCCGAGCGCGCATGCGCACGTTCGGAAGGGCGGGGGCGGGCAGGCGTGAGCGGCCGTCCGGATCGCGGCCGGGCCCGCCGTGGCCCACATAGCCCTCGACCTGCCCGAACCTGTCGTCCTCCGCCTGCCACTGCTCGCGGTAGAGCGCGATCTCATCCGAGTCGCGGCCGATGAAGTTCCACCACATGACGATCTCCTCACCGAACGGCTCCCCGCCGATGAAGATGAGCCGTGCGGGGGTGCTCCCGGTGTTCGCGATCCGCAGGCGTTCGCTGCCGATCCCCGTGTATCCGAGGGTGCCGGGCGTGATCTCGACGCCCTCGAGCGTGACGTCACCGGAGTCCACGAGCAGCCCGTGCTCGAATGCCGCATCGACCGGCAGATCGAGCACCGTCCCGGGATCCAGGCGGATCTCCGCTCCGACCAGCGGTGAATAGACGCTGACCGGCGATTCCTCGCCCAGCAGCGAGCCGATGAAGACGAGTGCGGTGCCGCCGTCCAGCGTGACCGGCTGCGGTTCGAAGTGCTCGAAGTCCCGCCCCAGGGTGTTCCGGACGGCATCCGGCAGCGCGAGCCACAGCTGCACGCCGTGGAGCATCGTCGTCTCATCTGTCGATGTCTCCGAATGGCAGATGCCCGTGCTTGCGGTCATGAGGTTGATCTCGCCGGGCACCACGGTGCCCACGCCGCCGCCGGAGTCGATGTGCGCGACAGCCCCCTCGAACAGCCAGCTCACCGTCTGCAGCCCGGTGTGGGGGTGCGGGGCGACGTCCATGCCGCCCGTGTCGCGGACATCGGTGGGACCGAAGTGGTCGACGAAGCACCACGCGCCGATCAGCGAGCGCTGCCGCTGGGGCAGTGTCCTGCGCACCAGCATGGCGCGCGGGCCTCCCAGTGGGACCTCACGAGAGGTGATCAGCTCGACGGGGACACCGTCGGCACAGGCGGAATCCGGGCCGGGCAGACCCTCACTCCGGCACAGGACCTCGGCGGGATGGGCTTCGACGTTGCTCACAGCAGCCTCCTGGGTAGCGCTTCTCCACTGATCATATAGTTAAAAACTAAACTATCAAGTGTGCGGCGGACACGGGGCGTGGACAGGACCTCTCCCCTCCATGATTCCATGCATGAGCATGACCGGGGTCACCTCATCGCGCGGCTGATCGGTACCCTGGATGGATGGAGAACGAGCAGAGCATCAGCACGGCAGACCTGTTCGACGAGCGGGGCGATGCGCTCGATTCGTGCGCTCTGCAGTTCCAGGATCTGGGCGCACGACGGGCCTTCGCCGGCCCCATCCGGACCATCCGGTGCTTCCGCGACAATGCCCTCGTGAAGTCGCTGCTCGCGACACCGGGCGACGGCGCGGTGCTGGTCATCGACGGCAGAGGCTCGCTCGAGTCCGCGCTCATGGGAGACCTGATCGCGGCCTCGGCGGTGGAGAACGGCTGGGCCGGCGTCGTCATCCACGGCGCCGTCCGGGACCGGACGGCGCTGCAGGAGCTCGACCTCGGGATCAAGGCGCTCGGATCCAACCCGCGGAAGTCCGCGAAGGACGGAGTCGGTGAGCAGGACGTGCCGGTCGAGTTCGGCGGCGTGACGTTCACGCCCGGGAAGACGCTGTGGGCGGACGAAGACGGGATCCTGATCGAGCCGTGACCGCAGACGACCTCGTCACCGTCTTCATCCCGGGCACCCACGTGAGCCCGGACATGTTCGCGGATGTGCCCGTGCCGCTGGGGAGCGGCGCGGTCGGCGCGGCCTGGATGGAGAACGCCCAGCCGTGCACCCTCCTCAACGCCGCGGCGCACGCGGTGGGACTCGCCGGTGGTGACCCGTGCGTGCTGGTCGGCCACTCGACGGGAGGGGCGATCGCGGCGACCGCGGCCTTCGCCTTCCCGGAGCAGGTGCAGGGGCTCCTCCTCATCGATTCGGGGCCGGATATGCGCGGGCACGCGACCGTCGCGGACATGCTCGACGAGCTCGCTGACCCGGTGCCGGACGAGGTGCTCATCCGCCATGCCCGGCGCAATGTCCCCCACGGCAGCCCGGAGGAGTGGATCGACGCGATGGTCGCCTACGCCCGCCGTGTGGGTGGAGCGCCTGCGGCCGAGGTCCTGGCCGATCAGGCGGCGACCGATCTCCGCACGCGCGGGACCTTTCCGCGCCTGCCGGTCGAGGTGCTGCACGGCGGCCTCGACCCCAAGCGCTCCCCGGACGACGCGGCGGCGTGGCGGGACGTGTTCCCCGCAGCGCGTGTCGTCGTGGACCAGTCCGTCGGCCACACCCCGCCGCTGGAGGACCCTGTCATCGTCGGCGCGGCGCTGGAGCGCCTGGTGGAGCGGGTGCGGTCGGCGACCTGATGCGCGAACCCGAATGGAAGCGCCTGCTGGCGCCCCTCAACCGCGCTGCGACCCATGATGAGCCGGTCACCCGCTATGCCCTGTCGTTCGAGCTCTTCGCCGACGACGCGCGCGGATGGTTCTACTCCTCCACCCTGGAAGCGCTCGACCGAGCCCGGCTCGAGGCCGGCGACCCGTGGTTCGTCGGTGTCCGGCCGCTCGAGGAGGGTGCACGGCCCGGGACCTTCCGCCGCGGAGGCCTCACGTGGCGGTCCTTCGCCCAGCACGGCCGCGGCCCCGATGCTCCGGTGCGCGCGCTCCTCGACCAGATCAACAGGCTCTCCCGCGATGACCGCAACCTGAACCCGGGCGATGCCGGCGTGCTCCGTCTGGACCGCTACCCCAGCCCACTCCTGTGGACACTGCTCGATCGCCTCACCTCCGCCGGTGTCGCGCTGGTGGGCGGCGGGCTCGTCACCCGCGTCACCAGGGGAGACTCTGCGATCAAGCGGTTCGACCTTCGCCGTGACGCCCGCAACCGGATCCACGTCGAACCGGAGCTGGCGATCGATGACCGACCCGTCAGCGCATTCAGCCTGGTGGGCACTCACGGCTTCGCGGGCCTGCACGGAGAGCTGACGAACCCCGGCGCGGACCTGGAATTGGTGCTCGCGCCCGTCGACCGCCCCATCCCGGCCCACGAGGTCGACCTCATGCGCAGGCACGAACCGTTGATCGTGGACGCCCAGGACGCGGAGGAGTTCACACATGAGTTCTTCCCGGTCCTCCGCTCGGTCGCGCCTGTCACCAGCACCGATGAGACAGTCGAGCTGCCAGAGGTGCAGCCTCCGCGACTCGCACTGCTCGTGGTCTTCGGTGAGGGTGACGAGGCGGAGCTCCACTGGTCCTGGGCCTACTCCGGGCCTCGCCGGGAGTACCCGATCGTCCCCGTTACCACTGCTGGCCGGGACACCGCCGCCGAGGCAGTGGTCCGTGACCGTGTGGCCGCGCTCTGGCCCGGTGCTGGCACTGCGGAGCGGGAGGACCTGATTGGCGTGGACACCGCCGCATTCACCGTTCGGGTGCTGCCGCGTCTCGAGGAGCTGGACTGCGTCCGCGTCGAGGTGAGCGGCGTCCGGCCGGACTATCGCGAGCTGACGGAGCCGCCCACCGTTCGGGTGACCAGCGAGGAGACGGAGTCGCGGGACTGGTTCGATCTGGGCTTCGAGGTGAAGGTTGCCGGGCGCACGATCCCATTCGCCACGCTCTTCCGAGCTCTGGCGCAGGGGAGGAAGAAGATCTTGCTGCCGGACCGGTCCTTCCTCGCACTCGACCACCCAGCCTTCGACCGGCTCAAGGAGCTCATCTCCCGCGCCGAGGAGCTGGGGGAGTGGGACCCCCGTGCACCGAAGATCTCCCGTTTCCAGGTGAGCCTGTGGGAGGACTTCGTCGACGCCGCGGATTCGTCTGCCGAGGCCATCGCCTGGCGGCAGACGGTGGGCGCCCTGCGCGACCTTGCGGAGATCCCGCAGCCCGATCCGCCCGCCGGCCTCGCCGCCCGGCTGCGCGGATACCAGGTCGAGGGGTACACGTGGCTGAGTCTCCTCTACGACCTCGGACTGGGCGGCATCCTCGCCGACGACATGGGGCTCGGCAAGACGGTCCAGGCGCTCGCCCTCATCGTGCGGGCGCGTGAGGCGGACGAATCACGTGCCCCGTTCCTCGTCGTGGCTCCGGCCTCGGTCGTGGGTGTGTGGAAGGGGGAAGCAGCCCGGTTCGCACCGGGACTGGACGTCAGGGTGATCGAAGCGACCCGCACGGCGCGGAAGACGATGCTCGCGGACGAGGTGCGGGGCGCCGACGTCGTCGTGACCTCGTACGCACGGCTGCGGCTGGACGCCGACGACTACGCCGAGCTGCCCTGGACCGGACTCATCATCGACGAGGCGCAGTTCGCGAAGAACCGCTCGACGCAGGTCTATGACGCGCTCGTCCGTGTCCGTGCACCTTTCCGCCTGGCGATCACAGGGACACCGGTGGAGAACTCGCTCGATGACCTGTGGGCGCTGCTGTCGCTCACGGCACCGGGACTGTTCCCGTCGCCCGTCGCGTTCCGGGAGAACTTCACCAAGCCGATCGGGAACGGCACCGCACCGCACCGGCTCGCGCTGATCAAGCGCAGGATCCGCCCGTTCGTGCTGCGCCGGACGAAGGAGCAGGTGGTCGAGGAGCTGCCGCCCAAGCAGGAGCAGGTGCGCACCGTGCAGCTGCTGCCCGAGCACCGGAAGGTGTACGACGCGGTGCTGCAGCGGGAGCGCAAGAAGGTCCTGGGGCTGCTGGACGACGTGCGCGAACCCGGGATGGATCGCGGCCGCTTCATCGTCTTCCGCTCACTCACACTGCTGAGGATGCTCGCGCTGGACCCATCGATCGTCGATGACGGTCAGTACGCGGGCGTCATGTCCTCGAAGCTCCACGCGCTGATGGAGGACCTCGAGCGTGTGCTCGGGGAGCGGCACCGGGTGCTGGTGTTCAGCCAGTTCACGTCGTTCCTCGACCGGATCGGGGAAGCGCTCACGGAGCGCGGTGTCGCATACTCCCGCCTGGATGGGACGACGAGACGGCGTGACGACGTGATCCGGGGCTTCCGGGAGGGGGAGGCGGGGGTGTTCCTGCTGAGCCTCAAGGCGGGCGGCTTCGGCGTCACCCTCACTGAAGCGGACTACGTCTTCCTCATGGATCCCTGGTGGAACCCTGCCGCGGAGGAGCAGGCGATCGACCGCGTGCACCGGATCGGCCAGGACTCCTCCGTCATGGTCTACCGCATGGTCGCGGCAGGCACGACCGAGGAGAAGGTGGTCGACCTCCAGCAGCGCAAGACCGCCCTGACGGATGCGCTGTGGGACGACGGCGACGGAATCCGGGAGGGAGCGTTCTCCCGCGCGCTCACGGCCGACGACGTCCGGGGGCTGCTGGACGTGTGAGGGTTCTGGACACCAGCTCCGCCACCCCTCAGATCAGCAGCGACAGGCGGAGCGCGTCGAGGACCGCCGCGTGGACGCTGCGGCTGGTCGTCGCATCGCCGATTCGGAACAGTTCGTACCCCGCCGCGTCCGGGGCGATCCCTGGGCGCAGCAGACTCACCCCGGTGTGCGAGGACGCATCGGCAGCAGGGCGGATGCGACCGGCCGCTTCGGTCCCCGGCCTGGGGCCTTCGCCGGCAGGTCCGCCGGAGCCGGCCCCGACGAGGACCTTCTCTTCGGCCTGGGCCTCCGCTGCCGCCGTGACCTCCGTGCTCGCCTGCGCGCGCAGGGTGCCCAGCGGATCGACGAACGCGTCGTAGTCGATCGCCCCGCCGTTGAGGGAGCCCTCCCTCAGCGCCAGGTAGAGCTCGTCGTTGGGGAGGGTCCCGTTGTCGACGACCACCGCGTCGACGTCGACGGTGGTGCCCGTGTCCGCGTACTCATTCCTCAGGGTGGCGCGCAGCCCGTCGTCGGTCTCCTCGACCGCGATGAGTCGTTCCGTCAGGCGCGACTGCACGCCGTGCTCGGCCATCATGCGCAGATACGCGGGGGAGTTCATCGCCCCGACCTCCACCGCGATGGTGCGCTCCGGCGATGCGTAGACGACCTCGGCGCCGCCGCGTGCCAGCCGTTCGACCGCGTCGAGGGCCGGGTAGGAGCCGTTGTCGTCGTAGACGAGCACCCGCTGACCGGCGACGACCGGGGACGTCATGACGTCCCAGACATCGAGCACGTGCTCCTCTCCCTCGCAGATCTCTGTGTTCGGCACGCCGCCGGTCGCGACGATGACCACGTCCGGTTCCAGCTCCATGACGGTGTCCTCGTCCGCGAGCACGTTGAACCGCACGTCCGCACCGTTCTTGCGCACCTGCTGCAGCCGCCAGTCGACGATGCCGATGAGGTCGCGGCGACGTTCGGACCGGGCGGCGATCGCGACCTGACCGCCGTGGCGATCGGAGGCCTCCAGCAGCGTGACGTCATGCCCGCGCATCGCGCACACCCGGGCGGCCTCGAGCCCGGCGGGGCCGGCTCCGACGATGACGACGCGCCGCGAGCGCCGTGCGAGTCCCAGGGTGCGGATCCGCTGCGGCAGCGTCTCCTCCCTCCCAGTCGCGGGATTGTGGATGCAGTGGGCGGAGCCGGACACGTAGATCGCGTCGAGGCAGGCGTTCGCTCCCACGCAGGGGCGGATGTCGTCCTCCTCCCCGGCAGCCATCTTCTCCACGAGGTACGGATCCGCGATCTGCGCGCGGGTCATGCCGATGAGGTCGACGCACCCGTCGTCCACCGCGTGGCGCGCCGTGGGGACGTCCGCGATGCGGGTGGCGTGGAGGACCGGGATGGACACCGCAGCTCGCACCGTGCGGCAGAGTTCGAGGAAGGGAGCCGAGGGGGTGCCCATGCCGGGGATCGACTCCGCGAGGGCGCGGTCGCTCTCGATGCGCCCGCCGGTGATGGAGACGAACTCGACGCCGTGCTCGATGTAGCGCTGGAGGATCGCGATCGCGTCGTCGCTGTCCAGCCCGTCCTCTCGCAGCTGGTCCATGCTCATCCGCACGCCCACGACGAAGTCGTCCGGCACCGCGGCTCGCACCGCGTCGAGGAGGCGCAGGGGGAAGCGCAGGCGGTTCTCGAGCGGTCCGCCGTACTCGTCTTCGCGGTGGTTGAGCCACGGGGAGACGAAGGAGTCCATGAGGTGGCCCCAGTGCTGCAGTTCGAGGCCGTCCAGGCCGCCGTCGGCCACCCGCCGCGCCGCCTCCGCGTAGTCGGCGATGATGCGGTCGATGTCCCAGTCCTCGGCCTCCTTCGCGAAGGCGCGGTGGGCGGGCTCGCGATACCGGCTCGCAGATACGAGAGGCAGCCAGTCGCCGGTGAAGTTCGAGGACCGGGCGCCCAGATGGGTCACCTGGATCATGACCTTGGTGCCGAGGTCATGTACCTCGTCGGTGAGCTTCCGCAACCACGGGACGACGTCGTCTGTGCTCAGGTCGATGTTGCCGAACGCGGCGGGGGAGTCGCGGGAGACGATGGCGGAACCGCCGATCATCGTGAGTCCCACACCGCCGCGGGCCTTCTCCACGTGGTAGCTGCGGTAGCGGTCTGCGGGCATGCCGCCGTCGGTGTAGGCGGGTTCGTGTGAGGTCGAGACGACCCTGTTGCGCAGGCGGACGGAGCCGATGGAGAACGGCGTGAGCAGCGGGTCCGAGGCGGGGGATGACATGAGGGGGAACCTCCGGCGCATCGCGGTGTCGGATCGCCGCGTTGCGATCCGGGTACTCGGTAATCGATTACCGAGTACCTGTACTGTAGTGACCTGGACCACAGGTGCACAAGGGGTGCGCACGAGATGGGTGCGGCGGTGCACAGCGGTGCGCACGAGCTGCTCACGAACCGGAGGTGACGAGGATGTCGCTGCGAGAGACAGCGCTCGAGGAGATCCGCTCCGCGATTGCGGTGGGGGACCTCGGCGAGGACCGCATCTTCTCCGCCGCGGGGCTGGCGAAGACCCTGGGCATGTCCCTGAGCCCGGTGCGGGAGGCGATGATGTCACTCGTGTCGGACGGCACGGTTGAGGCAGTGCCCAACCGCGGGTACCGGCTGGTCCCCGTCACCCACGCGGATCTCGACGAGATCCTGCGCCTGCGTCTCCTGCTCGCGGGGCCGGCGGTGCGTGCGTTGTGCGAGGCGCGGGATGAGGGCACACTGGCGGACCTCCGCGCCGCTGCGACAGACGCCACCACCGCTGCCGAGGCCGAGGACCGGAAGTCGTTCTTCGCCGCCGACCGCCGGTTCCACTTCCTGGTCCTGAGCAGGGGGCTGGGGGAGAAGGCGGCCTCGATCGGGTTGCGCCTGAGGGATCAGAGCCGCGTCGCGCACGACGAGGAGAAACCGCAGGAGGCCGACAGGGAGAGTGCGGCGCAGCTGCACGGGCTAGTCGACCTCATGGAAGCGGGTGATGCGGAGGCTGCGATCGAACTGGTGGACGACAATCTGCGGTACTTCGTGGCGTGAGTGGCTTCCTGACGTGAGCGCAGGTGCCGCGGGCAGAGCGGCGCGGCGTTCGGTCGGCCGGCCGCCTCTGCGTGGGCACCCTCCCAGGGCGGCCGAGGAGCACCGCCGATTTCGAGTGCTCAACATACGAGCTCTCAGGTCGCCGATTCACCCGCATTGTGAACACTCGTCCTGGGTGCAGCTTCGCACACGCGTCGTCTCCCCGCCGCGCTGCGCGCCCGGACCGCACACCCGCAATAGTCCGCGCGCGCCCGTGCATTAGACAGACTGAACGAGCGTTTGTTAATTTCACAGGGACCGGCAGTCTGCCGATGCATCACGTGCGCACGAGGAAGTGGGTTCAGGTTTGAGAGCGATGAAGAGGTCAGTCTCTGCGGTTCTGGCGGTTGCCGCTTTGGGACTCGTGTCGGGATGTGCGGGCTCGGTGAGCGGAACCGAGGCGCAGGGCGGCGGAGACGGATTCGCCTATGGGTCAACGCAGGAGGACGTCGATGCGGCGCTGGCGGACCTGGAGCCGGTGACGCTCACGTACCAGCCGGGCGGGTCCTCGGCAGAGTCGGTCACCGCGGCCAATGGACTGGCCTTCCGGGAGTACGTCGAGGAGCGCTCGGGTGGGAAGATCACGCTCGAGACGACGTGGGGTCAGGCCATCGCGCCGTACGGAGAGCTGGTCGACGCCCTCAACGACGGTCGCGTCGACATCGCCTATCACGCAGCGATCTACTTCCCGGACGAATTCCCCACCGTCGATGCGTTCAGCAAGATCACCCAGTACTCCACGCCGGCACCGCTGACCGGAGAGGCGATCTCCGCAGCGATGATGAGCGAGCTCGCGTGGAACAGCGATGAGCACCTGCAGACCATCGAGGACCAGGGGCTCGTCCCGCTGTCGCCGCTCATGAGCTCCGGCGACTACTGGACCGCCTGCGGAAAGCCGGGAACCACCGCTGAGGACTGGAAGGGCCGGCAGATCAGGATCGCGGGCACCGCGCACACGGAGCTGGCGAACGCGATCGGCGCCAGCCCGGTGTCGATGGAGTACGGCGAGACGTATGAGGCCCTCCAGCGGAACACCGTCGACTGCACCTTCGTCCAGCCTCAGGTCGCCGGTGCCACCGGTCTGCTCGAAGTGGCTCCGCACGTCGCGCACTTCTCCGAGCAGCGCATGACGGGCGGAGCGACCGCCATGCACGTCGCCGGCTCGGGATTCCAGGACCTCCCGCTGGCATACCAGCAGATCATCTTCGATGCCGAGGCCGAGCACATGCACGGCATCATTCAGGCGACGCTCGACGCGGGTCACAAGGCGGTCGCAGATTCGAGCGCCGCCGGCGGAGAGTTCTCCACCATGGACGAGGAAGTCGAGGAGATGCTCGTCGCGAAGCAGGAGGAGCTGGTCGACGACCTCATCGCGGACGGGCGCCTGCCCGAGGACATCAGGGACACGATGACGGAGCTCGCGGACAAGTGGACGGCGATCGTCGAGGAGCTGGGCTACACCGACGACGGCGAGCTGGCGGAGTTCGACGAGTGGTACGAGCCGGGCAGCATCGACTTCCGGCCGCTGGGCGAGCGGGTCTTCACGGAGGCCGCGGAAGCACACCGACCCGGAGCAGCATCGGAGGATGATCAGTGAACATAGAGCTCGAACTCTCACGCACCCATCTGCCGATCGCGGGAGTGTATCGGCATGCCCACGAGCTGCCCGATCGCACTGCCATGGTCGACAGCACCACGCGGATCACATTCGCTGAGTTCCTGGTGCGCATCCAGCAGGCGGCGGCCCGATTGGTCGCGGCCGGGGTGGAGCGCGGCGATCGGGTGGCCGTGGTGGCGGGCAACTGCGCCGAGTTCCCCGTCGCGGCGTACGCAGCCAACTACCTGGGCGCGATCATCGTGCCGGTGAACTTCCGTCTCGCTGCGGGCGAGGTCGCCTACATCGTCGGCAACTGCGAACCCTCCGTCGTCATCGCGGATGCGGACAGGATGTCGACCGTCCACGACGCGCTGGCCGAGCGCGGGGACGCGGTGCCGGTCATCGACCTCGCGGTGCTCGCCGCGCCGACAGGTGAGTCGACGATCCCCGATCCTGTGGTGTGCGCGGAGAATGACGACCAGGCGATCATGTACACGTCGGGCACGACGGGCAGGCCCAAGGGCGCGGTGCTCACGTACTCGAACTTCCTGAGCACCACGATGCGCTCGTCCGCCTCTTGGGCGTATGTGCCGGGCAGAGACGCCGTCCTCGTCGCCTCCCCGATGTTCCACATCGCCGCGTTCAACGTCATGACGACGAACATCGCGAACGGTTCGGCCTGCGTGATCACTGCGTCGACCGGCTTCGATGCGGGCCATCTGCTCGACGTCATGGCCGAGCACCACGTGACGCGCACCTTCATGGTGCCGGCTCAGTGGCAGCTGATCGTCGATGAGCAGCGGCGCACGCCGCGTGACGTGGACCTGCGCTTCTACAGCTGGGGTGCCGCGCCTGCGACAGAGGCACTGCTCACCGCACTGCGCGAGACGTTCCCGGATGCCATGTCGCAGGCCGCGTTCGGGCAGACGGAGACGACCGCCTCGGGCCTGTCGCTCAACCACGAGGACTCGGTGCGCAAGCTCGGGTCGGTGGGGCTGCCGGACCGCAACGTGTCGATCCGAGTGGTCGACGCACACATGAACGATGTGCCGCAGGGTGACGTGGGGGAGATCGTCTACCGCGGCCCCGGCGTCATGGATCGCTTCTGGAACAACGAAGCGGCGACGAGGGAGTCCTTCGCCGGGGGGTGGTTCCACTCGGGAGACCTCGTCAAGAAGGACGACGAAGGTTTCGTCTATGTCGTCGACCGGGTGAAGGACATGATCATCTCCGGCGGCGAGAACATCTACTGCGCGGAACTGGAGAACGTCCTCGCCTGGCACCCGAAGGTCGCCGAGGTCGCGGTCGTCGGCCGCAAGGACGACAAGTGGGGCGAGGTCCCCGTTGCGGTCGTCGTGCCGCACAGCGACGACGAACCGCCCTCCCTCGATGAGCTGCGCGAGTTCTGCGAGGGTCGTTTGGCGCGGTACAAGATGCCCAAGGACATCGTCGTCCGGGATGCGTTCCCCCGCAGCGGCACCGGGAAGATCCAGAAGAACGTGCTGCGCGACGAGGTGTGACGGCGCTCGCCGCTGCGTCCAGCACTGAGCTGGGATCGCTTCAGATCCAGTGAGTAGAACCTGGTCCAGAGTCGTGGAGAACTGGACCAGGTTGCACTCACTCGCGGTGGGGCGCGCGGTGGCACGTGCCGCGGGGGTGGGTATGGCAGTCGAGTGATCCTGCGGGTCGCTCGACTGCCATACCCGACTCGCTCACTCCACGTAGCCGTCCGCCACATCGAGCGCGCGGTCGATGACGTCGAGCGCGGTGCGGACGTCCTCTTCGCTCACGTTGAGCGGCGGGACGACGTGGATGCGGTTGAAGTTGGCGAACGGCAGGACGCCGCCTTCCTTGATCGCACCCATCACCGCGTTCATCGCGTCGGAGGAGCCGCCGTAGGGCGCCATCGGCTCCTTCGTCTCGCGGTTCTTCACCAGCTCGATGGCCCAGAAGCAGCCCATCCCGCGGACGTCGCCCACAGACGGATGCTTCGCCTTGATCTCCTCCAGCCGCGGACCGATGACCTCGTCGCCCATGCGCTTCGCATTCTCGATCATGCCCTCGTCGCGCATCGCCGTGATCGTCGCGACGGCCGCGGCGCACCCCAGGGGATGACCGGAGTACGTGAGTCCGCCGGGGTACTGGCGGTCGACGAACGAGGAGTACACCTCGTCGGAGATGATCACGCCGCCCAGCGGCACGTAGCCGGAGTTGACGCCCTTCGCGAAGGTGATGAGGTCCGGCGTCACGCCCCAGTGGTCGATCGCGAGCCACTCGCCGGTGCGGCCGAACCCGGCCATCACCTCGTCCGCGATGAACATGATCCCGTGGCGCTCCGTGAGCTCCCGGACCCCTTCGAGGTACCCCGCGGGAGGCGCGTAGATCCCCGCCGTGCCCGGGACCGTCTCGAGGAGGAGTGCCGCGATGCTCTGCGGGCCCTCCAGGGTGATCATGTCCTCGAGGTGGCGCAGCGCCCGCTCCGTCTCCTCCGCCTCCGTCGTCGATCCGAAGTAGGACCGGTACGGGTAGGCCGGCATGAAGTGGACGACGCCGTCGCCGGGATTGTCGTTCGCGAACCGGCGCGGATCGCCCGTGAGGTTCACCGCGAGGTTCGTGCCGCCGTGGTAGCTGCGGTAGGCGGACAGCACCTTCTGTCGACCCGTGTGGAGGCGCGCCATGCGGATCGCGTGCTCGTTCGCGTCCGCGCCGCCGTTCGTGAAGAAGACGTGCTCGAGCCCGTCGGGTGCGATCTCCGCGATGAGGCGGGCGGCCTCGGACCGGGCGTCGTTCACGTGCTGCGGCGCGATCGTGCAGATGTCCGCCGCCTGGTCCTGGATCGCACGGACGACGGCCGGGTGCTGGTGGCCGATGTTCGTGTTGACCAGCTGGGATGAGAAGTCGAGGAGCTCGCGCCCCTCGCCGTCCCAGACCCGCGTTCCCTCGGACCTGACGATCGTCATCGGGTTGAAGGGGCCCTGCGCCTGCCAGGAGTGGAAGACGTGCTTCCGGTCCAGGTCATGGGCCCGCCGGCCGCGGGCCAGCATCTCCTCCGTCACCGGACCGGCCGCAGTGGCGGACCCCGCCGCCGAGGCCGCTGCGGCCTCGGCGCCGATGTCACCCGCTGCTGTGGATGTGTTGTGCTCTGTGTTCGTCATGGTCATGATCGAATCCTTGTCTCCGTGGGAGCCGCTGCTCACGAGTTGGTGGGGAACCCGAGGTTGATGCCGCCGTGGCTGGGGTCCAGCCATCGCTTGGTGATGACCTTGCCGCGGGTGAAGAAGTGCACGCCCTCCGCGCCGTACGCGTGCGTGTCGCCGAACAGGGAATTCTTCCATCCGCCGAAGCTGAAGTGGGCGACCGGCACGGGGATCGGCACGTTGACGCCGACCATCCCGACCTGGACCTCGTTCTCGAACTTCCGTGCCGCACCGCCGTCGTTCGTGAAGATCGCGGTGCCGTTGCCGTACGGGTTCGCGTTGATGAGCGCGAGGCCCTCCTCGTAGGACGGCACGCGGACGACGACGAGCACGGGTCCGAAGATCTCATCCGTGTAGATCGACATGTCCGGCGTGACGCGGTCGAACAGCGTCGGGTTGAGGAACGCGGCGTCGCTGTCCGCGTTCGGGCTGGTGGTGCGCCCGTCGAGCACGAGCTCCGCGCCGGATTCCACGCCGGCGTCGATGTAGCCCGCGACCTTGTCCCGGTGCGCGACCGTGATGAGCGGTCCCATGTCGGAATCGCGCGTGCCGTCGCCGACCTTGAGGCCCCTGGTCCGCTCTGCGATCTTCGCGACGAGTTCGTCCGCGATCGCATCGACGGCGACGACGACGGAGATCGCCATGCAGCGCTCACCGGCGGCGCCGTAGCCCGCATTCACAGCGGAATCGGCCGTGATGTCGAGGTCCGCATCCGGCAGGACGAGCATGTGGTTCTTCGCGCCGCCCAGAGCCTGGACGCGCTTGCCGTGCGCGCTCGCCGTCTCGTAGATGTACTTCGCGATCGGCGTGGAGCCGACGAAGGACACGGAGTCGACCTGCGGGTCGGTCAGCAGCGTATCGACGGCCTCCTTGTCGCCGTGGAGCACGTTGAACACGCCGTCCGGGAGTCCCGCCTCCTTCCACAGCTCCGCAAGCCAGTTCGCGGTGGACGGATCCTTCTCCGACGGCTTGAGGACGACGGTGTTGCCCGTGGCGATCGCGACGGGGAAGAACCACAGCGGCACCATCGCGGGGAAGTTGAACGGCGAGATGATGGCGGAGACGCCGACGGGCTGGCGGACGGAGTGGACGTCGATGCCGGTCGACGCGTTCTCCGAATGGCCGCCCTTGAGGAGGTAGGAGATGTTGCAGCACAGCTCGACGACCTCGAGCCCGCGGCTCACCTCGCCCAGTGCGTCGGAGAGGACCTTGCCGTGCTCGGCGGTGATGATCGCCGCGAGCTCCTCCTTGCGGGCGTTGAGCAGCTCGCGGAAGTTGAACATGATCGAGGTGCGCTTGGTGAGCGACGTGTCGCGCCAGGCGGGGAACGCCTCTGCGGCGGCCGTGATCGCCTCACGGCTGCGGTCGGCGGAGGCGAGTGCCACCCTGCCGGAGTTCACGCCGGTGGCGGGGTTCACGACGTCGCCGAAGCGCGCGCCGTCGGATTCTGCGACTGTCTGTCCGTTGATCCAGTGACTGATGGTGTTCACGGTGACTCCCTTCGTTGCGAGTACTGTGATCGCGCATGCGCGGCGTCCGCGCGGGTGCGACGATCCGATGCCTCCAGTGTGGGTGGTGCGGAGCCTGCGCGCCAGATGCACAGTGTGAAGTATGAATGCGTGAAACTGACGGTCTGTAAGATCGAGGCATGTCCGTGCACACCGCTGTTCCGGAGCCGCACTCCTCACCTGCTGTGACACCTGCTGTGACAGTCCGCTCGATCCTCCACCTCGATGAGATTCGCGGGGCGCGCCCCCAGGTCCTGAGCGGGTCCGATCGCCTGGACCGCCCCGTCCGCTGGGTGCACATCGCAGAGACGGAAGAGGTGCCGTCCCTGCTGGAGGGCGGGGAGCTCATCCTCAGCAGCGGCACGATGTTCCGCCAGTCGCCCGTGCGGACGCGCGACTTCCTCACGCGGCTGGATCAGGCGGGAGCCGCGGGGTTCGTCATCGAGATCGTCGATGAGGCGGGGAGGCCGTCGACCATCGACCGGGACGTCCTCACGGAGGCCGTTCGTGGACTGGACTTCCCCGTGATCGTCCTGGCGGCCCGTGCGCGCTACGTCCGGGTCACGCAGGCGGCGCACAGACTGCTGATCGGGGAGCAGCTGGCCCGCGTCGAGCGTGCGCGCCGCGTGCACGACGTCTTCACCGACCTGAGCCTCCGCAGCGCGGACGAGCAGCTCATCGTCGACACGACGGCAGAGCTCCTCGGATCGGCCGTCGTCCTGGAGGACGCCGCGCACCGCGTGCTCGCCTTCAACTCCGCCGCCTCCTCCCCGGGCGAGTTGCTCGACAAGTGGCCACTGCCCAGCCGCCAGCAGGTGACCGTCGGTGTGCGCGGCAGGCGATGGGGGAGGCTCGTCGCTCCGTTCGCCGCGGCGGATGACGACCATGCCGGTGAGGTGCTGGAGCGGGCGGGACAGGCCGTCACACTCGTGCGGATGGCGACGCAGAACGAGCGGGACCTGCTGCAGCATGCGGCGGACGCGCTGATCCACGAGCTCATGGGCTCCAGCGACATGGCAGAGGAGGAGGCGCGTCTCCGTGCCCGGTCCCTGGGCCTGGGACCGGCCCGCGCCTACGTGCCGATCGCGGTGCGGATCTCCGCTCCCGAGGCCGTGGAGGAGGGGATCGCGTCCCTCCAGCTGCGCGAGCAGGCCGTGCGCACCGAACTCGTCGCGGCGGCGAAGCACGCCGGAGCCACCGTCATCTCAGGCGGCCGCCGGTCGGGGATGATCGTCGGCGTCGTGGGCTGCAGCGGCAGACGGGTCGAGGACACCCTGACGGCGCTGTTCCAGCGCTTGGGCGAGGAGTCGGGGGAACGGCACAGCGCCGGTGCCGGTGCCGAGGCCGACACGCTGCTGGAGGCGGGGCGTGACCTCGAGCATGCGGTGCAGGTGGCGGACATCGTCGCGACCATGTCCGTGCGCGACCGGCCGTTCTACCGCTTCGCGGACGTGCGGCTGCGGGGGCTGGTCTCCGCGCTGCGGGATGATCCGCGGCTGCGTGCGTTCGCGGAGTCGGAGCTGGGGACGCTCACGGACGAGGGGGCGAGCGACGACCTCGAGTTCCTCGAGCTGTTCCTGCGGGAGGGCGGGAACAAGTCCGCGATCGCCCATGCACTGGGACTCAGCAGGCCCTCCGTCTATGCGCGGGTGAAGCGGGTCGAGTCAGCGCTGGGGGTCTCTCTGGAGGACGCCGAATCGCGCACGTCCCTGCACACCGCTGTGCTCTGGTTCCGGGCGCAGGAGTGAGCGCAGGAGTGAGGGCAGTCCGTGCCCGCACACGACTGCGCCCGGGGGAGCGGATCCCCCGGGCGCAGCGGTGATGCGGTGTCTGAGCGGGACTCAGTGGGTCGGGCTCAGCGAGTCGGGCTCAGAGAGCAGGACTCAGCGGTTCTGCGTGTCCTCGTCGTCCTCATCCTGGCCGTCGACGTCGACGCCCTCGGCCTCTGCCTGGGCGACTGCAGCCGCCGGGGCCGGGACCTGCGAGGTGATCGACTCGTTGGCCGGCTGCTCCGAGGCGGGCGTGGAGCCGACCGGACGGGCATCCGCAGGACGGTTGCTCGGCAGCGGGGTCGACCACGGATCGTCGACGGGCTGCAGACGGCGGGCCACGGCGAAGCCGATCGCACCCAGTCCGACGACGCCCAGCACGATCCAGAACCACTTGCCGCCGCCCGAGGACTTCTGCGCAGTGCGCTTCTCGAGGTCCGCGCCGGCCTTCTTGAGCGCCTTGCGGGCCTTCTTCACGGCCTTCTTGTCGCCGGTGAAGCGAGCGACCGCGTCATCGAAGCCCTTCGAGGTCTCCGTCGAGGCGAGCAGACCCGCCACCGATGACGCCTTCGCGCCGGCCTTCTCCGCGACGTCGCGGGCACGCTTCTCCGCCTCTGCGGACTGCTCGCGCAGAGCCGGCGCCACGCGCGCCTCGTATTCCTTCTCCGCAGACGCACGGGCGTCGTCGAACCGCGACTTCGCGTCGCTGAGCGCGCCTTCGACGTGGGGGCGGACGGTCTCTGCAGCGGACTGCAGACGACCGCTGGCCTCGCGGATGCGCGGTGCGGCGGCGTCGGACGCCTCGTTGAGCCACGCATTCGCGCGCTCGAGGTACGGGCCGGATGCCTCGAGGGCCTGGGCCGACGATTCGCGGACCACATCACCCACGGAGTGGAGCCTCTCACCGACTTCGTCGATGAAGGTCTTCGGCTGGGACCTCTTCTTGAACATCTCACCCTCCGAGGTGGTCGGCAGACTTCTTCTTCGCTGACAGTCTATGGGGTGGTGTCGAGTCCGGACGCACCGATAGCGCCAACTGGCCAGACTGTGGGCGTACTGCCATGGTCCGGAGAGCGCGCACCCACGTCCCGATGCACCTCCGGCCGTCCTGTGTCCGCGGCTCATGGAACAATGAGCGTATGACTGTTTCAACTGGCAAGGCCATCCTGCACACGAACAAGGGCGACATCACGATCGAGCTCTTCGGCAACCACGCTCCGAAGACCGTCGCCAACTTCGTCGGACTCGCGACGGGCGACAAGGAGTACGTCGACGCGCAGACCGGTGAGAAGAAGACCGGACGCTTCTACGACGGCATCGGCTTCCACCGCATCATCAAGGACTTCATGATCCAGGGCGGCGACCCGCTGGGCACCGGCACCGGCGGCCCGGGCTTCGAGTTCGACGATGAGATCCACCCGGAGCTCCAGTTCGATCGCCCGTACCTGCTGGCCATGGCGAACGCCGGTCAGCGTGGGGGGAAGGGCACCAACGGCTCGCAGTTCTTCATCTCCACGGTCCCCACAACGTGGCTGAACGGCAAGCACACCATCTTCGGCGAGGTCGTCGATGAGGAGTCGAAGAAGGTCGTCGACGCGATCAACGCGGCTCCGACCGGCGCGATGGACCGTCCCAAGGAGCCCATCGTCATGGAGTCGGTGGAGATCGTCGAGGCGTGACCCACCCGTCACCGCCGCCGGCCAGGCGTCCCCGCACGGGGATCCTGGCCGGGGCGCCCGTCACACAGGCCATCGTCATCGTGACGGTGGCCTGTTGGCTTGTCGGCCTGATCCCCGGGGTCGAACTCGGCAGGCTCCTGGGCTTCAGCCCGCTCCTGTCCGCGACGGAGCCGTGGCGCGCACTCTCCGTCATGCTCGTCCACGCGGACATGCTCCACCTCCTCTTCAACATGGTGGGCGTCCTGCTGTTCGGCTCCTTCGTGGAGCGGTCGCTGGGCCACGCCCGCTTCCTGACGGTGTACCTGCTGTCGGGGCTGGGCGGATCCGCAGCGGTGCTGCTGCTGGCCGCGCCGTACGAGCCGGGGTGGTTCTCCCTGCATGTGGGGGCCTCGGGCGCGCTGTTCGGTCTGCTGGGAGTCGTCCTCACTCCCACCCGCTCGCTCGACCGGAACTGGGGCGGCGCCGCCGCCTTCCTCGTCCTCAACGTGATCTACAGCGTCGTGTCGCAGGGGATCTCCTGGGAGTCGCACCTGGGCGGCCTGGTGGTCGGCTTCGGCCTGGGGTGCGCGGCGCTGCTGCCGCGGCGCGGTGAGCGCTCCACGCGGGATCGCGCCGTGACCGTGTGGTTCTGGGCGGCGGCCGGCGTCCTCCTCGTGACGATGGTCGTCGCGGTGCTGCCGGGACTGCGCGCCTCTGCCCTCATGGCCGGCTGACGGACGCTCCGCGTGTCCGCCCCGCCCGCGCGGGACCGCCGGATAGCGTGGTCGAGGAGCCCTCACGGCCCGTACGGGCAGAAACGGAGATCCGACGATGAGTCACGACGACGCTGCGGGGCCCACCGCCTCGCAGATGGCGACGACCTACCCCGCGAGCGTCATCCGGCAGGTGTTCGAGCGGGTCGCGGCGTTCGACGACGTCACATCGCTGACGGTGGGCGAACCCGACTTCGACACCCCCGCGCACATCGTGGACGCGGCCGTCGACTCCCTGCGCGCCGGCGATACCCGGTACACCCCCAACGCGGGCATCCCAGAGCTGCGCGATGCGGTGGCGCGGCTGTACTCGGAGCAGTGGGGCCGCGATCTGCAGCGTGAGAACGTCGTCGTGACCGTGGGCGGACAGGAGGGGATGTTCCTCGCCCTGCGCACCGCGGTGGATCCCGGCGACGACGTCCTGGTGACAGACCCGTCGTATGCGAACTATCAGGGACAGATCCACCTCATGGGGGCGCGGGCCGTCGCCGTCCCGCTGACGGAGGACAACGGCTTCATCGTCACCGCGGACCAGGTCGAGGCCGCTCTCACACCGCAGACGAAGGCGCTCATCCTCAACTCGCCGGCGAATCCGCTGGGCGCAGTCGTGCCCGAGGAGGAGCTGGTGAGGATCGCGCAGCTCGCTCGCGAGCACGACTTCCTCGTCGTCTCCGACGAGGTGTACGAGCGGATCATCTACGACGATGTCCGGCACGTGTCGATCGCACAGGCGGTTCCCGACTTCGAGCACTTCCTCATGGTGGGATCCCTGTCGAAGTCCTATGCGATGACCGGCTGGCGGGTCGGGTACATCGTGGGACCCGCGCACCTGCTGGCGGCGACGACTCACATGAAGGAGGGCGTCACCTCCTGCTCGCCCGCGTTCGTCCAGAAGGCGGCGGTCGCCGCACTGGACGGCCCGCAGGACGCGCTGCATGCGATGGTGGCGTCCTACCGGTCGCGGCGAGACCTCATCGTCGAGGGCCTCTCCGCGATTCCAGGTGTGTCGTGCACGGGTGCGAACGGCGCGTTCTACGTGTTCGCGGACATCCGTGCATCGGGCCTCTCCAGCGCCGAATTCGTGGAGCGCCTGCTCATCGACCACCGGGTCGCGGTGATCCCGGGGTCGGCGTTCGGAGCACAGGGCGAGGGGTTCATCCGGCTGTCCTACGCGACGGATGAGGCGACGATCACGGCGGGCGTCGCCGGGATCGCCGCCCTCATGGCGTCTGTGGCGTGATTCCCCGGGTTATCCACAAGTCTCTCCACAGCAGTGGATAGAATAACACCGGTGTGTTTCAGCTGGTCAGAACCGTGCGCTGAAACGCTTATCAGCTGGGCAGGGCGCCTGTCCACTAGATGTGTGGACAGGCGCGGCGAGGGGTGTACGGGTGTCAGTCCGCGTCTGTCGTGAGGGGATCGGCGCGGCCCAGGAGCTTCTCCGCCAGGATGAGGAAGAACTGGGTGATGTAGCCGATTCCCACCGCGTAGGCGATCGTTCCGACGCCGAATGTGCCGCCCAGCAGGAAGCCCGCGATGAGGACGGCGATCTCCACGATCAGGCGCATCGCCCACACCGGTCTGCCCGTGCGCTGCACGAGGCCGGTCATGAGTCCGTCGCGCGGGCCGGGGCCGAAGTTCGGGATGATGTAGAGAACCGTGGCGATGCCGTTGAGGACGATGCCGAACACCAGCAGGGCGATGCGGATCGCGAGCGAGTCCTGATCGGGGACGATCGCCATCGTGATGTCCATGAAGACGCCGACGAGCACGGCGTTCGACACTGTTCCCAGCCCCGGCCGCTGCTTGAGCGGGATCCACAGGAACAGGATGATGAACGAGGCGATGATCGCGATGACGCCCACGGAGACGGTCAGTCCGAGGCTGCCCAGCTGGATCGAGATGCCCTCGTGGAGGACGTCCCAGGGGAAGTTGCCCAGGCGGGACTCGATGACGAGCCCCGCCGATGCGCCGAACAGGACGAGCCCTCCGTAGAGGGTGATGAGGCGGATCCACAGGGGGTGGCCGCCCAGCAGACGGAAGTTGCCGGTCGATTTCACTGACGCTCGACTAGCGCCAGCGTGTCGACATCACGAGACCCACGACGAGGATCGCGAATCCGACGCCGAGGTTCCAGTAGCCCCACGCCCCGACCGGGTAGGCCCCGCTGGAGACGTAGAAGACGACCAGCCAGGCGAGGCCCAGCAGCAGGACCGTGACCATGGTGGGCACGAACCAGCGGCCGTTCGGCTTGATCGTCTGCGCGCCGGGGGTGCTGGTGTACGAAGCGGTCTTGCGGTTGGCTGCGCGCTTCGCGGGATCGCCGGACTTCGCCGAGTTCTTGCCGCTCTTCTTCGCACCGGTGGCCTTGGAGTCTGCGGCCTTGCGGTTCCGGCCCGTGGCCGTCGCGGACGCCTTCGCGGTCGTGGAGCCCTTGGCGTTCTTCGCGGAGGAGCCCGTGGCATCCTTCGCCTTCGTGGGCGCGGCGTCCGCTGTCGCGGACTTCTTCGACGAGGCTGCCTGTGTGGTCGAGTCAGCCTCGGATTCCGTCGTCGAGTCCGTCTCCGCCTCTGCGTCGTCCTCGTCATCCGTCTTCACGGCGTCCGACGTCGCAGGTGCCGGCGTCTCGGGGAAGGTCTTCCCCGAATCGACGACCGTGTCCGCATCGTCCGGTGCGTCGTCCTGCTCTGGCTCAACGCCGGGCAGGTCGTGGGCGTCCAGCCTGGCTTCGTCGGCGTCGAGCTCCTCCACCGGCAGGTCGGAGGCTCCCGTGCCGACGGTGTCCTGCTGGTCCTCCGCGGAGTCGGATGTCCGGCGGACCCGGTTCGTGCGATTCGACTTGGCCACGTCTCTCCTCGGGAGGTCGGCTGCAGTCCGACCGTGGTGTCTCAGGCTGATGATCGTTGGCCAGTCTAGCTCCCGACATCCTTCTTCGCGCAGAGGACGTCCGCGCATGCGACTATCATGGGCGGGGTGTGCCCAGCCCGATCCGCATCGTGCTGGAGCCGCACGGCAGACGATCGCTGGATGGAAGCCGGAGGGGGCTGATGTGGACCAGCCGATGACGAGGCGTGAGCGCCGGGAGCGCGAGCGCGCCGCCGAGGCTGCCGGAAGCGACCGCCCCGCCGGCCCGACCGCGGATTCACCGGCTGCGGGACCGCCGGGTGCGGGCTCACAGAACACCGCGCCCACCGCTGGTCCGCCTGGGTCTCAGCAGTCCAGGGCACCGTGGTCGCAGCCGGCCGGCTCACAGCAGCCCGCTCCGGCCGGCGAGCAGCGTCCCCTCATCCGGCCGGCGTCCCGTGCGCCGGGCCGCACCGGTTCCGGCCCTGCACACCATCACGCCTCTCCGCAGAGCCCCCCTGCACAGGGGCAGCCCACTCAGGCATATCCCGCACAGGCCCATCCGGCACAGGCGTATCCGGCTCCGGGCTCGCCCACTCAGGGCACTCCAGCCCAGGGTTCCCCTACATCGACGTTCCAGTCAGCAGGGCCCACCGGCGGATGGTCGACCTCGCAGGGGCAGGGCGCCGTGCGAGGTCCGGGCGCGGCGCAGTCCGCCGGCGCGACCTCCGCGGCCGATCCCAGCGGGAGGGGCGATGCGCGGGGTGCTGCTGCGGCCTCGGCGGTGGGAGCCGGGCGGACCGACCGCAGGCGGAAGACCGAGTATCAGCCGCTGGGTCCGGTCCGCGGCACGATCCGCGCGTTCGGCGAACTCTGCATCACGGCGGGCATGGTGCTCATCCTCTTCGTCGTGTGGCAGCTGTGGTGGACCGACATCGCGGCGAACAGGGACAACGAGGTGCTCGCGGACCAGCTGATCACCGATTGGCAGGAGAACCCCGACAACACGCTCCCCGACGACCCGGACACGCCCTTCGTCGCAGACCCGGTCGCGGAGAACACCGGGTTCGGCATCATGTACGTCCCCCGATTCGGCGAGGATTACTACCGGACGGTCGCGGAGGGCGTGTCCATGGAGCCCGTCCTCAACCGGATGGGCGTGGGCCGCTACCCCAGCTCCGCGATGCCCGGCGAGGTCGGCAACTTCTCCGTCGCCGGCCACCGCGTGACGTACGGCAAGCCGCTCAACCAGATCCACCAGCTGCGTCCCGGCGATGAGATCGTCGTCCAGACCGGCGACGGGTTCTACACGTACACGTTCCGCAACTTCGAGATCGTCCTGCCGGATGCGACGGAAGTGCTCGCGGCCGTCCCGACGATGCCCGACTACAAGGGCAAGGACCGCATCATGACTCTCACTGCCTGCAATCCGATGTTCTCCGCGCAGGAACGCTACGTCGCGTACGCGGAGCTGACGGACTGGAAGCCCGCGGGCGATGGCGCACCCGCGTCGATCGCCGACTCGCCCGCCTTCCAGAAGGTCGGAGGGGATGCCTGATGTACGCGCTGCTGTGGAGGGCTCTTCCGGGGCCGTGGATCGTGAAGCTGATCATCTGCCTCATCCTCATCGCGGCTGTCGTGTTCCTGCTCATGGAGTACGTGTTCCCCGTGATCGCGCCGTACATGCCGTTCAATGACGCGACGATCGAGGAGGGCGGCTGATGGGCGCGAGGATCCTGGTCGTCGACAACTACGACAGCTTCGTCTACACACTGGTGAGCTACGTCGAAGAGCTCGGGGCGACGACGACGGTGGTGCGCAATGACCAGGTGACCGACGCCGAGGCCGCGGCTCTGCTCGCGGACCACGACGGGGTCCTGCTGTCGCCGGGTCCCGGAGCGCCGGCCGATTCCGGGATCTGCCCGGGCCTCATCCGTGAGGCTGCGCGCACGAACACGGCGCTGTTCGGCGTCTGCCTGGGGCACCAGGCCCTGGGCGAGGTGTTCGGGGCGACCGTGGCGCATTCGCCGGTGCTGATGCACGGCAAGACATCGCAGGTGGAGCACCGCAGCACGAGCGTGTTCGCCGGATGCCGCAGCCCTCTGATCGCGACGCGGTACCACTCGCTGTCGATCGTCGACGACACGATCGACACCGACGTCTTCGAGATCACCGCGCAGACCCCCGACGGGATCGTCATGGGCATCCAGCACCGGAGCGCACCGCTGGCAGGAGTCCAGTTCCACCCGGAATCGGTCCTCACACAGGACGGCTACCTGATGGTCGGGAACTTCCTCGCCATGGCGGGGATGCCGGCGGCGGTCGAGGCGGCGGCCGGCCGGACGCCGGTGGTCTCAGCGCAGGTCTGAGCGAGGGGACTCCATCGTCTGCCTCGACGTCTCACCGACGGTGCTGCGCGCAAGCTGCTGATAGCGAGCGATCATCGTGTCGATGTCGGTGCGCCCGTCCGGTCGGTACCAGCGTGCGATCCCCGTGCAGGCCACGATGATGAAGCGGGAGGCCTCGCGGGGGATGTCCGTGGCGAAGACGCCCTGGCTGACGCCCTGCTCGATCGTCGAGGTGAAGAGCTCCTCCTGCCGGTCTCGGTAGGCGACGACCTCTGCGTACGAGTCCGCGTCGAGGTTGTGCAGCTCCGCGTTGCCGATCGCGCTCTCGCGGGGGTGGGCCGCGTGGATTCCGACGTGCATTGCCACGAGCGCATCGAGCTGAGCGCGCGGGTCGCTCCCCGCCTCGGCCTTCGCGCTCTGGCTCGCGGTGACAAGAGCGATCATCCCGCGCAGGGCGATCGTCGCGAGGATGTCTGCCTTCGATCCGAAGTGGTTGTAGAGCGACCCCGAGCTCATGCCTCCGCGCGCACCGATGTCCCGGATGTTCGTGCCGTTGAATCCCTTCTCTGCGATCGCCCCGGTCGCGGCGCGCAGGATGCGGGCAGCCATCGGATCGTCATCGCCGCGGAGGACGCCGCCGGGGAAGCGGTCCGTGAGATCCGCGGCGGGAGGGGAGTCGGTCATGTCTCTGCAGTGTAATCGGATGGAGCCGACCTCTTGCGCGGTCCACGGGACGACAGTAGTGTCGCAGACAATCACCCACTGATCAGTTGATCAGAGGCGCGATCGCGTGGTGCACGCCGGCGTGCATCTCGTCCCGCAGGTCTCTGACCAGCACTGTCATGGGGTGGACCGTCACCGCTGAGAGGACCGCAGACCGATGATCGACGAGTACACAGAGCTTCCCACCCACCTCCAGGAGTTCCTCGCGGAGCTGGATGCCTTCATCGAGGCGGAGATCCGCCCGCTGGAGCAGCAGGACGACAACATCCGCTTCTTCGACCACCGGCGTGAGCACGCGCGCACGGACTGGGACAGGGACGGCCTGCCGGACGAGACGTGGGAGGCGCTGCTGGCACAGGCCCGCCGACGGGCCGATCAGGCCGGGATCTACCGGTACACCCTGCCGAAGGAGCATGGCGGCCGCGGCGGGTCCAACTTTGACATGGCTGTGATCCGGGAGCACATGGCATCCCAGGGACTGGGGCTGCACAACGATCTCCAGACCGAGCACTCCGTCGTCAGCAACAACGTGGGGCTCCTGCTCATGCTCGAGTACGGCACGGAGCAGCAGAAGGAGGAGTGGCTGGAGGCGCTCGCACAGGACCGGGCCTCCTTCTCCTTCGGGATCACGGAGCCGGATCACGGTTCGGACGCGACCCACATGGAGACGACTGCGCGGAAGGACGGCGACGAATGGGTCATCTCCGGGGAGAAGACGTGGAACACCGGAGTCCACACGGCGACGCACGATCTGATCTTCGCCCGGACCAGCGGCGATGCCGGCGACGGTGAGGGGATCACCTGCTTCCTCGTGCCCACGGACGCGCCGGGGTTCCGGGTCGAGGAGTACCTGTGGACCTTCAACATGCCGACCGACCACGCGCATGTGTCACTCACCGATGTGCGTGTGCCCGACTCCGCGGTGTTCGGGCCGGTGGGCAAGGGGTTGGGCGTCGTCCAGCACTTCTTCAACGAGAACAGGATCCGTCAGGCGGCCTCCAGCCTGGGCGCCGCGCAGTTCTGCGTCGATCAGGCGGTCGAGTACGCGAAGGAGCGCAAGCCCTTCGGCAAGCCCCTGGCACAGAACCAGGGCATCCAGTTCCCCCTGGTGGAGCTGCAGACGCAGTGCGAGATGCTGCGCGCACTCGTCCACAAGACCGCGTGGCAGATGGACACCCGCGGCGCGTTCGCCGTCTCCGACAAGGTGTCGATGTGCAACTACTGGGCCAACCGGCTGTGCTGCGAGGCGGCGGATCGTGCGATGCAGGTGTTCGGCGGGCTGGGCTACTCCCGGCACACGCCGTTCGAGCACATCTACCGTCACCACCGCCGCTACCGGATCACCGAGGGCGCGGAGGAGATCCAGATGCGCCGCGTCGCCGGCTACATGTTCGGGTTCATGAAGCAGCGCGCGCCCAAGGGCGTGGCGGATGAGGGCAGGCCCCACGAGTCCGGGCAGGCCCGATGAGCGAGGGCGATGCTGACGGCCACCTGTACGACGCGATGCTGTCGCACGTCCTCGGGGCACCGGCGACGGTCACGTCCGTCGTACCCGTGAGCAAGGGCGCGAGCAAGCGGATCGAGATCATCGACGCCATCGTCGCGGGAGCACCGTCGCGGGTCGTGCTCCGCGCGGAGCCGACGGACGACGTGGATCCGACGGGCATGGAGCGCGAGGCTGCGGCGATCCGCGCGGCGAGTGCTGCGGGAGTACCGGTTCCGGAAGTCTTCCGCGCCAGCAGCGGTGACGCAGTGATCCCTGCGCCCTACGTCGTCACGTCGTTCGTCGACGGCGAATCCCTGCCGCGCCCCATCCTGCGCACGTTCGACGGGGAGGACGGGCACGACGGCGAGGCGTTCGCGGAGCAGCTGGGCGACATCGCCGCCCGCCTCCACTCAGCGGAGGTGCCGGACGGGCTGTTCGAGGCGAGGACGGACGAGCTCGAGGCGTGGCGGTCCCAGTTCGACGAGTACGGCGTCGTCTCGCCCGCCTTCGAGCTGGCCTTCGCCCACCTGGGTGACACGCCGCCGCCCTCGTCGGAGCCTGCGTTCGTCCACGGTGACCTGCGGATGGGGAACCTCATGGTCCGGGGCGGGCGGGTCGAGGCGGTCCTCGACTGGGAACTGGCGCACATCGGGGATCCGGCATCGGACCTCGGATGGGTGAGTGCTGTGCAGTGGAGGTTCGGGGGGCCAGGCGTGGTCGCCGGCGTGGGCTCACGCGAGGCGCTGCTGCGCGGCTACAGCGCGGCGGGCGGACGGCCCATCGCCGAGGCCGCGGTCCAGTGGTGGGAGACCCTCTCGATCCTCAAATGGGGGGTCATGTGCCTCCGCCAGGCGGCACGGGCGGAGGCGGAGCCCGAGCGCGGTCTGGAGCTCGCCCTCATCGGACGGAGGTTCGCGGAGTGCGAGGCGGATGTGCTCGACGCACTCGGCTTCGACCTGCCTGCGTCTGCCCCAGAGACGGACGGATCCTCGGGTACGGACGGATCCTCGGGTACGGACGGATCGTCGGGCACGGACGGAGCCGGCGCCTCGGGCGATGACGGGGCCTCGGACGGCGACGGAACCGGGGCCTCGGCGACGGAGACGATGGTGCAGGGACTCGCCGCCTCCTTCGACCGTACGTACGAGGGTCGGATGCAGGCGGCGGCGCTCGACACCGTCCTGCGGGACCTGCGTGTCGGACCTGCGCTGCGCGAGGCGTCGTCGGACGCGCTCGCCACCGCCGGATTCGCGGCGGAGGCCGACCTCGCCCAGGCGATCCGCGCCGGGGCGGTCGACACGGACGATCAGCGGGTGCGCGCAGCGATCGCAGCGCCGGTCATCGAGCGGATCACCCTGTCGAACCCGCGCCACCTGAGCCGGATCGCAGAGCGCCGGTGACGAAGTGACATCCGCGCACCGGGACAACCATCTGCACGAGGGAGTGGATATGACACAGACGGATGACGAGAGAATCGCAACGGGTCGGCGCATGTCGCACGCGACGCAGCTGTCGCGGCAGACGCGCAAGATCCCCGATGCCGCGGCACTGAGCCACGGGGGAGTGACGCTCACATACGCCCAGCTGAACGGCAGGGTCTGCGCAGTGGCGCGCGGACTGGCAGCACTGGGCGTGGGGCGCGGCGACAGGGTCGCAGTTTTCATGATGAACAGGACCGAGGTCGTCGAGTCCTACCTGGCGGTGATGAAGCTGGGCGCGATCGTCGTGCCGGTGAACTTCCGGCTGACGGTCCCGGAGGCGGAGTACATCGTCGAGAACGCTGATGCGAAGGTCCTCATTGCGGACGACGACCTCATCGAGTCCGCGCGACAGCTGGGGCCGGTGCAGGACGACGCGGAGAGTCCCGTGGTCCTCGTCCACGCGTCGAGCGGTCCCGTCGAGGGTGCGCACTCCTACGCCGACCTGCTCCGAGAGGATGATGCGGACTTCGACCTCGACGTCCCCGAATCGGATCCCGCGTTCATCATGTACACGTCGGGCACCACCGGGCGTCCCAAGGGCGCGGTCCTCACCCACATGAACCTCTTCATGAACAGCGTGAACGCCAACACGATCCAAGGGGTCTCCCGCGAGGATGAAGTCTGGCTGTCCGGCCTGCCCCTGTTCCACATCGGCGGACTCAACGGAATCCTCATGTACCTGCTGGTGGGCGGCCACTCAGTCCTCATGGAATCGGGGAACTTCAGCGCGGAGGCGGCCGTGGCCACCATCGAGGAGTACGGGGTCACCGCCTGCTATTTCGTTCCCACCCAGTGGCGAGACATCTGCGAGGTCCCCGACGTCTCCCGGCGGGCGTCCTCCCTGCGGCGCATCTCGTGGGGCGCCTCCATCGCTCCGCCGTCGACACTCCAGGCGATGGCGGACACGTTCGAGGGGGTGCCGAACTTCAACATGTTCGGGCAGACGGAGATGAGCTCCGTGACATGCATGCTGCGCGGCGAGGACGCCGTGCGCAAGATGGGAACCGTGGGCAGACCGATCTCCAACGTGGAAGCACGGATCGTCGACCCGAACGGCGACGACTGCCCGGTCGGTGAGGTGGGAGAGATCGTCTACCGCGGACCGACCGTCATGCGGGAGTACTGGCGGAACCCGCAGGCGACGGCGGAGGCCTTCCGCGACGGCTGGTTCCATTCGGGGGACCTGTGCGTCGCGGACGAGGACGGTTTCATCACCGTGGTGGACCGCAGCAAGGACATGATCATCTCCGGCGGAGAGAACATCTACAGCGCGGAGGTCGAGGCCGCCATCGACGCCCATCCGAAGGTCCGCGAAGTCTCCGTCGTCGCCCGCCCCCATGCGAAATGGGTCGAGACGCCGACGGCGTTCATCGTGCCGGTCGAAGGGGCGGAAGGTCCCACCGAGGACGAGATCATCGCGTTCTGCCGGGAACGGCTGGCGTCGTACAAGAAGCCGACAGCGATCGTGATCGTCGATGAGCTGCCGAAGAACGCGGTCGGAAAGATCCAGAAGTTCAGACTGCGCGAAGAGGCGCAGTCTCTGACGAACGACGAGGAATGAGAGGGATCGATCATGGGCAGGAACAGCAAGGGTGAATGGACTCTGTCGTGGACGCCGCCGCAGTACTCCGTCGACGACGACGGGAAGCGGATCGGATACACGAACGAGAACACTCCGAACAACTGGGGCCGATGGGGCCACGAGGACGAGCGCGGGACGACGAACTTCATCACCCCGGACCTCGTGAAGGAGGCCGCCGGACTGATCTCCAGCGGGAAGACGATCAGCTGCGCGGTCCCGGTGGAAGCAGGGGGCCCTGTGCACCCGTCGCGTCCCGGGGTGGTGCACCACTTCGGGTATTCGGGGGCGGACAGTGTCGTGGGCTCTCGCCTCCAGTCGATCGCGCCGGGGTTCCAGGGGGCCGACGACTACATCTTCATGCCGCTGCAGGGCAGCACGCAGTGGGACGGACTGCCCCACATCTTCCACGACGACGTCATGTACAACGGCTACTGGATGGGCAATGTCGAGGGGATGGGCGGCGCCGCGAAGTGCGGGATCCAGAACCAGAAGGACACGCTCACCAGTCGTGGAGTGCTCCTCGATCTGCCCCGTCATCAGGGGATCGAGAGATCGGAGCCCGGTGTGCCGATCACTCCGGCGATGCTGGATGAGTGTGCACAGGCCCAGGGCGTGGAGATCCGGCGCGGGGACATCCTGCTCATCCGCACAGGTCACGTGCCCTGGTACTACAGCCTGGCCGACAAATCCGAGTTCTGGGCCGCAGGCGCTCCGGGACTGTCCGATGCGACGGTCGAGTGGATCCACTCGAAGGAGATCGCTGCCCTCGCTGTGGACAACATCGCCGTCGAGGTGGAGCCTGCGGAGAATCCCGAATCCCAGCTGTATCCGGTGCATGTGCGGCTCATCCGCGACCTGGGCCTCACGATCGGTGAGGTGTGGTGGCTCGAGGATGTCGCGACGGAATGCATCGCAGAGGACCGGTGGGAGTTCTTCCTGTCCGCAGCTCCGATGAACGTGTCGGGTGGAGCGGGTTCGCTCATCAACCCCATCGCCGTGTTCTGAGCGGAGCGTGCTCATCCTGAGTGCGCTGACACGTCACCGACGAACGTGACCGGTCATTCCTGCACAGAATCCAGCGAGAATCTGTGCAGGAATGACCGGTCAGTCGGTTGGCTGGCGTCCTGGCTGCCGGGAGCCCACGTTGCAGGCTGCCCCAGCCGCAGGCCGCCTCAGCTCACGCGGGCAAGGAAACGGTCCCACGCGTGGGCCAGGCTGCCCCAGCCGCGGTTGTCGTTCCCGCCGCCGTTGTTGCCGTTCCCATTGTTTCCGTTGTTCCCATTGCCGTTGTCTCCGCCCGGTCCCGGGACCTGCGGGGGATCCACGGTGAAGCCCGGTTCCGGAGCGGACGGCGACGGGCTGGGGGACTCCTCGGCCTCCTGTGCCACGGTGATGGTCACCGTCGAGCCCTGATCGACGTCCGTGCCTGCGGGCGCGACCTGCTCGAAGACTTCGCCGGCCTCGTGATCGCCGGTCTCCTCCTCCTCGACCGAGCACGAGAGCTGGTACTCGTCGCCCTCGAGCGTCGTGCAGGCCTCTTCCTCCGTCATGCCGGTGACGTCCGGAACCTCGACCTGACCTGATGACAGGACGAGGTCGACGCTCGACTCCCGGGGGACCTCGGTGCCGGCACCCGGACGGGTCTCCATGACCTCGCCACCGGGGACGTCGGGGGAATTCTCCTCGATGTTCGAGCCGGCCGTGAGCCCCGCGTCGCCGATCTTCTGGCGTGCGAGCGACTCCGTATCGCCTGCGACCTCCGGCACCTCGATGCTGTCCGGTCCGGTGGAGACGAACATCGTGATGCGATCGCTCTCGGAGACCTGGGAACCGGAAGCGGGATCGGTCTCCACGACGTTGCCCTCGTCGATCTCGTCGTCCGCCTGGTCCTCCCTGCCGACGACCAGCCCGAGCCCCTCCAGATAGGTCTCCGCCTCGTTCGCCTCGCGGTCGGACATGTCCTCGAGTGCGAAGGTCTGAGGCTCCTGCTCTGCATTCATCGTGTACATCCACAGACCCAGGCCGGCCAGCACGAGTGCCAGGAGAGCCCCGCCCACCCACAGCCAGGTGCGGCTCTTCTTCTCCTCCTGCTGGTTCTCCTCGATCTCGCCCAGCATCCCGGTGTGCGGACCGGGCTGCTGTTCGACCGCCTGCGTGGGCGGTGCATCGGCCCACGCCGCAGCCGGTGCGGATGCCGACATGAGCTGAGTCGCGGGGCCCTCGCCGTCGATCGCCAGCGGGCGACCGTCACGAGCGGCCAGAGCGTCCTCGCGGAAGGCGTGCGCGTCCTGATACCGCGCGTCCCGCTGCTTGTCGAGGCCGTGCATCACCAGACGGTCGATCGCCGGCGGGATGCTGGGGACGAGCGTGGACGGTGCCTGCGGCGCCTCGCCGACGTGCTGATAGGCCACGGCCAGCTGGGAATCGCCCACGAACGGCGGGCGTCCGGTGAGCAGCTCGTACAGCAGGCACGCGGTCGAATAGAGGTCGGAGCGCGCGTCGACGACTTCGCCGCGCGCCTGCTCCGGCGACAGGTACTGGGCGGTGCCCACGACGGACTGGGTCTGCGTGAGCGACCCGGTGTCCTCGAGCGCGCGGGCGATCCCGAAGTCCATCACCTTGATGTCGCCCTCGGGCGTGAGCATGACGTTCGCCGGCTTGATGTCTCGGTGAACGATGCCGTTGCGATGGCTGTACTCGAGCGGTGCGAGCACCCCCGCCGCCACGTCGAGTGCCTCGGTGGCCGTGAGGGGACCGTGCTCGGACAGGACCTGGCGAAGGGTCTGTCCCTCGACGTACTCCATGACGATGAACGGGACCGTGATCGTCCCGCCGCCGGGCTCCGCGAACTGCTCCTCGCCGGAGTCGTACACGGACACGATGCCCGGGTGGTTGAGGCTGGCAGCGGACTGCGCCTCGCGCTCGAGCCGGGTGTGGAAGCTGGGATCGCGGGCGAGATCGGAGCGCAGCAGCTTGATCGCGACGCGCCGGCCCAGACGGGTGTCGACGCCCTCGTGGACCTCGGCCATACCGCCGCGACCGATCACCCGCCGGATCTCGTAGCGATCGGACAGCTTGCGGACCTCGCTCATGGATGGCCTCCGTTCGCTGCATCGGTGCGGGAGTTCTCCGAACCGAACTGCACGTCTTCATCGCCGCCGCCGTTGCTGCCGCCGTCGGAGCCGGAACCAGCGCCGTCGTCGGATCCTGAACCGCTGTTGCTCCCAGAATCTGAACCGCCGTTGCTGCCGCCGTTCGACCCGGCGTCGGCCTCCGAGCCGGAATCAGAGCCGCTGTCGGTGCCGCCGTTCGACCCGCTGCCGTTGTCCGAGCCGGAACCTGAGCCGCCGTTCGACCCGGAGCCGCCGTTGCTGCCCGAATCGGATCCCGAGCCGCTGCCGCTGCCGCTGCCCGAACCGGAATCGGAACCGCTGCCGCCGTTCGAGCCCGAGCCGCCCTCACTGCCGCCGTCCGAACCGGAACCGCTGTCCGAACCAGAGGTGCCCGAATCGCTGCCCGGCTCCTCCGGCTCTGGCTCGGGTTCCTCTGCCGGCCCGGAGGACACCTCGATCGTGATGGTGTCGCCCTCGGAGAACACGTAGCCGTTGTTGCCGGAGCGGACGTTCGTCACGGTGCCGGCGGCCTGCTGCGACTCCGCCTCCACGGACTCGACCACGAGCCCCTGCTGCTCGAGGTTCCGCGTCGCCGTCCCCTCGGACTGGCCGACGTAGTCATTCGGGTCGATCTCGATGGTCGCGTCTTCCTCGGTCGACTCCGCCGTGGGCGTCGTGGTCCCCGTGGGCTCCGGCTCGCCGGGGGATCCGAAGAAGATCCACCCGACCCACACCAGTCCCGCGATCACCAGTGCGATGAGCACACCGATGGTCACCTTCATCCCGGTGCCCATCTTCTTGTCGTCCTCGTCGAGCTCCCCTTCGGGATTCTCATCGAGTTCGCCCTGCTGCGGAAGCGCGCGGGTCTCCGTCGTGGGTGCCGCTGCCGGAGCTGCCGCCGCCGAGGCCGCCGCCGGGTCCATGACCCGCGTCGCCTCGTCACCGGGCTGGTGGAAGGCGCGCGTGACGGCGTCCGAGGCGGCCGCACCGGCAGCCGCGCCCGCGAGCATCTGCGGAACTGCGGCCTCGGCGCCGGCGGTGTCTCCGGAGCGCAGCGATCGGGCGGCCTTCGCGAGTGCCTCGCCGGAGTCCGGGCGCTGGTCCTGCTTCTTGCTGAGCAGACTCGCCACGAGCCTGCGGATCGGTTCGGAGACCGTGTCCGGCAGTTCGGGTGCAGTCGTATTGACCTGGGCGATCGCGATGGCGACCTGCGAGTCGCCGGTGAACGGGCGACGCCCGGCCAGCGCCTCGTACATGATGATGCCCAGCGAATACAGATCGGACTTGGGCGTGGAGCCCTTGCCCGTGGCCTGCTCGGGTGCGAGGTACTGCGCGGTGCCCATGACCTGGCCGGTCTTGGTCAGCGGAGCCTGATCCGCGACGCGCGCGATGCCGAAGTCGGTGAGCTTCACGCGGAAGTCCGGCGTCACGAGGATGTTGCCCGGCTTCACATCGCGGTGCACGACCCCCGACCGGTGGGCAGACCCCAGCGCCTCCGCGGACTGTGCGATGAGCTCGAGGACATCGTCCTCGGGCAGCACTCCGTTGCGGTCGATGAGCGCGGACAGCGGCTCACCCGGCACGTACTCCATGACGAGGTAGGGCGAACCCGTCTCCTCGCCGTAGTCGAACACGGAGGCGATCCCGGGGTGGGACACAGCACCCATGCTGCGCGCCTCCGCGCGGAACCTGTCGAGGAAGCCCTGATCGCTCAGGTACTCCTCCTTGAGGATCTTCGCCGCGACCTCCCGGTCGATGACCTTGTCGCGGCCCTTCCAGACCTCGCCCATTCCTCCGACGGCGATGCGGCTGGTGAGGTCGTAGCGTCCTCCCAGCACGGTTCCCGGCTGTGGCCTCATCCGTTGATCACCGCTTCCATCACATTCTTCGCTATCGGTCCGGCGACGCGGGCTCCCGATGCTTCACTGCCGGCGCTGCCGCCGCTCTCCACCACCACGGCGACTGCGACCTCCTGGTCATCCTCCGTCTTCGCGAACGAGGTGAACCACGCGTGCGGCGCTGCGCCCTCCGCGTGCTGGGCCGTGCCCGTCTTGCCGCCAACCTCGGCTCCGGGGATCTGAGCCACCTGGCCCGTTCCACTGTTCACCTGTTCCACCATCATGTCTGTGAGCTGCTCCGCGGAATCGGAGCTGACCGCCCGCGAGAACTCCTGCGGCTTCAGCTCGGAGATCGAATCGAGCGTGCGGGAGTTGCGGACGTTGTCGATGAGCTGGGGCCTCATGACGACGCCGTCGTTCGCGACGCCGGCGGACACCATCGCCATCTGCAGCGGGGTCGCGCGGACCTCGAACTGGCCCAGCGCGGACTGCGCGGTCTGGGGGGCGTTGAGCTCGCCGGGGAAGGAGGACGGTGTCACCCGCAGGGGGATCGTGAGGTCCTGGCCGAAGCCGAACTTCCGTGCCTGCTCCTCCAGCGCGTCGCCGCCGACGTCCATGCCCAGCTGGGCGAAGGAGGTGTTGCAGGAGACGACGAGTGACTGCTGGAGCGTGATGGAGTCGCCCGCGCCGCACGAGCCGCCGCCGGAGTTGCGGATCGTCGCGCTGGTCTCCGGGAGGTCGAGCTCCGCGGGGCCCTCGAGCTCCGAGTCCTTCGTGTAGTCGCCCGATTCGAGTGCCGCTGCCGCTGTGATGATCTTGAAGGTCGACCCCGGTGGGTAGAGGTTGCCGCCGATCGCCCGGTTGTAAGCCGGGTTGTCGGGGTCGTCGATGAGCGAGTTGTAGGCGCCCTGCGCTTGCTCGGAGTCGTGCGAGGCCAGCGCGTTGGGGTCCCAGCCGGGCGTCGACGCCAGTGCGAGCACGCGGCCCGTCTTGGGGTCGATGGCCGCGACGGCGCCCTTCTGGCCGCCCAGGCCCTGGTATGCGGCGCTCTGCGCGGCGGGATCGATCGTGAGCTCCACAGCGGCGCCCATGGGCTGCTCGCCGGTGAAGATCGAACGCACCTTGTCGTAGAAGAGCGCGTCGTCGGTGCCGGACAGGAGCCCGTTCTCCGTGCGCTCGAGCCCACTGGCGCCGGACACGACGGAGAAGTACCCGGTGAGGCCCGCGTACTGCTCCGCGGGCAGGCTGTCCGCGCCGTAGGTGCGTTGGAACTCGTACGTCGAGTCCGTCGGCACCGAGTACGCGACCGGGGTGCCGTCGACCAGGATCGGGCCGCGCTCCCGTGACAGCTCGTCGATGATCGTGCGGTTGTTGAGCTCATGCTCGCTGAGCGACTGCGCCGCGAAGAACTGGACGTAGCTCGTGGAGCCGAAGAGGAGCGCGAACATCACGAGCCCGACGACGGAGACGTGCCGGAGTGCCTTGTTCATGCGCGACCCCCTTCCGAGGTGTGGTCCGTGCCCGGGCGGTTCCCCGAGGGGGGCTGGTTCACCGGCTGGGGCTGGCTGCCTGCGTGGGGCTGGTTCCCTGAGTCGGGCTGGCTGCCCGCGTGGGGCTGATTCCCCAGTCGAGGATGGATCATGGTGTCGGCCTCCGCGCTGTCCGCTGACGGCGCGTCCTCCACGGCCAGCGTCGGGAGCACGCCGGTGGCGAACTCCTCCTGGGGCCGGCGGGCGTTGTCGCTGATGCGCAGGAGCAGTCCGATGATGATCCAGTTCGCGACCAGCGAGCTGCCGCCGTGGGCGAGGAACGGCGTGGTGAGGCCGGTGAGCGGGATGAGCCGCGTGACTCCGCCGATGACGATGAAGCACTGCAGCGCGATCGTGAAGCTCACGCCGGTGGCGAAGAGCTTGCCGAACCCGTCGCGGGAGGCGGAGGCGATCTTCATGCCGCGCTCGAACAGGAGCACGTACAGCAGCAGGAGGGCGAACAGCCCGATCATGCCGAGCTCCTCACCCAGCGACGCGAAGATGAAGTCGGAGTTCGCGTAGGGGACGACCTGGGGCCGGCCCTCGCCGAGCCCGTTGCCGAGCAGTCCGCCGTCGGACATGCCGAAGAGTCCCTGCACCAGCTGGTACGAGCCGCCGGGGGTCTTGTTGTACTCCTCCGACGTCAGGGCGTTGAGCCAGCCGTCGATGCGCTGCTGGACGTGGGAGAAGAGCTGGGTGGCGACCAGCGCGCCCGCGGCGAACATGCCGAGCCCCAGGAAGATCCAGGTCTTCTTCGCCGTGGCGACGTAGAGCATCGCGACGAACAGGCCGAAGTACAGCAGGGATGTGCCCAGGTCGCGCTGGAAGACGAGGATGCCGACGCTCGCGACCCAGGCGATGAGGATGGGGCCCATGTCGCGCAGGCGCGGGAACTGCAGCCCCAGGATCTTCGGGCCGGCGAGCACCATCTGGTCGCGGTAGGCGACGAGGTACCCGGCGAAGAAGATCGCCAGGAGGATCTTCGCGATCTCACCGGGCTGGAACGACATCGGGCCGATGAAGATCCAGATGCGGGCGCCGTTGACCGTGCGACCCAGCCCCGGGATGAGCGGCAGCAGCAGGAGCACCAGCGCGGCGAACCCGGAGGTGTAGGTGTAGCGGCGCAGCAGCCGGTGGTCGCGCAGGAACACGATGACGAGCGCGGCCAGCACGGTGCCCAGGGTCATCCAGACCAGCTGGGAGGTCGCCGCGCTGCTCTCCAGCGCCATGTCGATGCGGTAGATCATCGCGAGCCCGATCCCGTTGAGCAGGACCGCGATGGGCACGAGCACGGGGTCCGCGTAGGACGCGCGCCACCACACGACGACGTGGAGCGCCACGCCGAGCACGGCGAGCCAGATCGTGTACGAGTAGACGTTCGCCGGGATCTCGTCGGTGGTGCCCACTCCGACGAGCGCATAGGCGCCCGCGGATATGACGACCGCGAGGAGGATCAGCAGGAGCTCTGAGACACGGTGCTTCCTCGGTCCGCGGACGGCGCTGGACGGGGAAGGCATGGTCATCTCTCCGCCTCTCCCCGGTCCATCGTGGCGCCGTTCCGGGCTCCGGACGTCTCCGATTCGTCTGCGACGCCTCCGGAGACGCCGTTCTCTCCCGACGGCGACGGCGCGGGGTCCTCGCCCGTCTGCTCGGTGGTCTCGCCTGCGACGGAGCCGGCGTTGCGGGTCGCCTCCGCACGGAGCGTGTCGACGACGTCGGTCGCCGCGTCGCGGGAGTCGGCGGGGATCGTGGCCTCGAGGCGCTGCTGCGAGAACGTCGACAGGTCCGTGACCGTGACGTCCGTGCTCTCCTCGAGCGACGAGAGTTCGATGGGGCCCAGCGACTGCGGGAGGCCCTGGTACACCGCGACCGTCCCGTCGGACGCTGCGACGTAGTACTGCGACTGCACGTAGCGCCACCCGGACAGGGCGGCCACGACGATCGCCAGGACGACGACTCCGGCGATGAGGACGGTGATCCACGGGCGGCGCCGGCGCGGGGACTCGTCGCCCCAGTCCGCGAGGTCCGCGTCCTCGTCCCAGTGGTCGTCCTCCCGCACCGCGGACCGGGCGCTGCGCGGGGCGGCAGCCGCTTCCTCGGCCGGCACCTCGGTGTCCTCCGCATCGTCCGCCGAGGTGCGGGTCGCCGTCGCGGTCGTCGTCGCGGCCGCAGCCGTGGACGAGGAGAGGGCGGCGGTGTCGGCCTCGTCGGACCCGTTCGCCGCAGCGGTCGGCGGTTCCATGGGGGGAGTGGCGAGTCCCTCGATGGGGACCGTGGGAGCCTCGACCTCGTCGAAGATGACATCCATCTGGCTGGTGTCCGTGCTGTCGACGTCCTGGCCGCCCAGGAGTGCGTAGGACGGGTTGACGCGGACGGAGCCGACCGCCTCGCCGAAGTCGTCGATGTCGACGTCGTGCGACGGGTCGAGCACGTCGCCGATCACGACGGTGACGTTGTCCCCGCCGCCACCGGCCAGTGCCAGCTCGATGAGCTTCTCGCAGCAGTCGCCGGGATCCGCGATCGTCGCGAGCGCGTCATGGATGTCCTGCATCGAGGCGAAGCCCGTGAGGCCGTCCGAGCACAGCATCCAGCGGTCGCCCGGCACGGCGTCGTGGAACGACAGGTCGAGTTCCGGGGCCGCCCCGACGTCGCCCAGGACGCGCATGACGACGCTGCGCTGCGGATGGGTGTCCGCCTCTTCCAGCGTGATGCGGCCCTCGTCGACGAGCATCTGGACGAAGGTGTGGTCCTGCGTCACCTGGGAGATCTCGCCCTTGTGCATGACGTAGGCGCGCGAGTCGCCGATGTGGGCGAGCGCCAGCCGGTCGCCGGCCTGCAGGAGAGCCGTGACGGTGGTGCCCATGCCCGCGAGTTCGCTCTGCTCGACCACGGCGCGGCCGATCTGGTCGTTAGCGGCGAGGATCGCGGCCTTGAGGTCGTCGAGGACTCTGCCGTCGTGGTCCGCTTCGTCGAGGAAGGTCAGGCGGCTGACGGTGATCGCGGAGGCGACGTCGCCGCCGGCGTGACCGCCCATGCCGTCCGCGATGAGGAGGAGGTGAGCGCCCGCGTAGCCGGAGTCCTGGTTGTTCTTGCGCACCTGGCCGGTGTCCGAGCGCGCTGCGAAGTGGAAGGTCGGCACGCTGGAGTGCGGGGAAGTGGTGCTCTGTGCGTTCACGCGCGCAGCTCCATCGTCGTGTGACCGATCGTGATCGGCATGCCGGGCTCGATGCGTGTGGGCTGCGTCAGGCGCGTGCTCCCCACGTACGTCCCATTCGTCGAGCCCGCGTCCTCGACCACCCAGGCACCGGCCTGGGGGTAGATGCGGGCGTGGTGGGATGAGGCGAAGTCGTCCTCGATGACGAAGCCGGAGTCGTCCGCCCGCCCGATCGTCAGCTGTCCCGCGGACATGAGCAGGGAGAACCCGCTCTGCCGTCCGGAGGTCACCACGAGCGTGGGTGAGGAGCTGAATGCGGACTGCTGCTGCGGCTGTGCTGCACCGTGCGCGGCGGCGGCCGGAGCCTCGGCAGCGGCGCGCCCGCGTCGGCGGTCCCGGCGATTGCGGGCGACACGGGGACCGAAGAGGTCCTGCCGCAGCACTCCCGCGATGAGGAAGACGAAGAGCCAGAGCAGTGCGAAGAGTGCGAACCGCAGCACTGTGACGGTGAACTCACTCACTGAAGCGGCCTGCCTCGGAGTAGGTGACGGGGGTGTCGCCGGCGGTGAGCACGGAGCCCTCCGACAGCGAGACGGAGCCGATGGGGCGGCCGCTCATGTGCGTGCCGTTCGTCGACCCGAGGTCGGTGGCGACCGCCTGGTCGCCGGACACGGTGATCTCGAAGTGCCGGCGCGACATGCCCGGATCGTCGATGACGACGTCCGCGCTGTTCGCGGAGCGACCGAACACGGTGGTCCCCTGGGAGAGTCGGTGGACCTGTCCCTGGGCGGTCACGGTGGGGGTGAAGGCAGGTCGTGCGGGACGTGCCGGGGGCGCGGCCGGGGCTTCGGTCGGGGCGCCGCGACGGCGGCTGCCCGGGGCCTCGGGAGCGGGGTGTGCGTGGGCGACGCTCGGTGCCGGTGCGGCGGCCGGTGCGCGCTGCGGGGAGGCCTGGCTCTGCGGGGCGGAGACCGGTCCTGACTGCGCTTCGTACTGCTCCGGGACCACCGGGTTGGAGCGGGACGGCGGATCGTAGCCGCCGCGGTTCGCGGGCTGGGCCGCCGGTGAGCCGTCCGGGCGGCGCGTGGTCGCGCGTACGCGGTACATACCGGTGTCGAGGTCGTCTGCGACCTCGAAGGTCACCGCGACGGGCCCCACGAAGCTGTAGCCCTGCTCGATCGCATGATCGCCGACGACCTGTCGCAGGTCCTGGCGGAGCTCGGATGAGACGGGACCCAGGCGGTCCAGGTCCCCGCTGGACAGCTCCACCGCGTAGGAGTTCGCGGTGAGTGTCCGTCCACGGGACACGACGGCGGCGCGATTGTCCGCCTCGCGGCGCAGGGCCGAAGCGAGTTCGACCGGTTCCACCTGAGAGCGGAACGCGCGCGCGAAGGCACCGTTGACCACGCGGTCGATTCCGCGTTCGAAACGGTCGAGAACCCCCACGACGCCTCCTTTCCGAGTTCAGTCTGTCTGCCGGGTCACACCGGCGACGGGCACAGGTGAGCGCTGCGGCGCACGGCACATCAGCACTCCATGCTAACGCGACGATCCTGAGTCCTCACCCTATGCGTGCTGTGCGCATCAGGGCATCGGGGCTGGTGGAGCGATCCGATCCGCATGTGCGCGCCTCAGGTGGCGGGTTGGACGGCGGCACCTGAGAATGTGTCTGTGAGATGTCCGGCGGGTGAAAGACGCGCCGTGCGGGGTGAGTGCGGAGGGCGATCGGGGAGGGTCCGGACAGTGTGCGGGGTGGGCCGGAGGGCTGCGCGAGGGGGCCCGAAGCCTGCGTGAGGATCTCGATTGGTGCGAGGGCCCCGCTTACTGGTAACGTCTCGTGCTGTTGTCATTCGCGCGAGTGGCGGAATTGGTAGACGCGCTGGCTTCAGGTGCCAGTGTTCGAAAGGACGTGGGGGTTCAAGTCCCCCCTCGCGCACGATGTGGGAGGGCCTCGGAACCGAACGGTTCCGGGGCCCTCTCGCTTGTCCGCCGCAGACGTGGTTGATCCGAGCCGCGGCGATCAGTCCTTGCGATGGCCACTCAGGTCCGGCGCGTGGTGCGCTCGTGCTGCGCTCCCATGTCGCTGAGGACTGAGAGCAGGCGCTCCGCCGCCGGGTGGTGGCGCACGGAATCCAGCACGTAGGCGACGATGACGCGTTCGGCGTCGGGGCGCACCAGCCGGCGCGCGACGATCGCGTCCGGCAGATCGCGGGCCGCGAGCGCGGGCATCGCGCAGACGCCCGCGCCGCTGGCCACGAAGGCGATCGCCCCGCGGTGATCGGCCGCCTGGACGACGGATCGGGGTGCGATCCCCGCCGCCCGCCAGACGTCGGCGATGATGCGGGCCCCTTCGCCGTCGCCGACGTACTCGTGGATCCACGGATCGGCGCCCAGATCCGCGGCCGCCACCTCGTCGGCTGCCGCGCATCGGTGGTCGCGCGGCAGGATCGCGACGAACGGGTCGCGGGCGATCTCGATCCGGGTCACTCCGGCGGGGACGTGGGGTGCTGTGGTGGCGCGCTCCGTCCGGATGTCGATGTCAGGACGTTCGGTCGACACGGGCGGATCGGTGAGCTCGATGAGCAGTGTCGTCGTGGGGAACTCGGCGCGCAGTCGGGCGGCGATCGAGGGCAGCCAGTACTCGCCGGCGGAGGCGAAGGTTCCGACCGTGAGCGAGCCGGTGTGTCCGATCCTCAGGTCATCGATGAACCGATCGACCCTGCCGAGCGCGGCGAGAGCGTCCTGCCCCCGATCCGCGAGGCTGCGGCCGTGTGCCGTCGGGACGATGCCCCGGCCGGACTTCTCGAAGAGCCGCAGCCCCGTCTCCCGCTGGAGGATCGTGAGGTGCTGGCTCACCGCGCTGGGAGTGAAGGACAGGGCGTCTGCGGCGGCCCTCACGGACCCCGTCGCGACGACGGAGCACAGGACGCGCAGACGGTGGACGTCGACCATACGCCAAGCATAAGCGGAGCTGAACGCTGCGCAAGGAAGCATCGCTTGTCCTCAGGTGTTGTGTGGGCGGATCATTGAGGTGGGGACGGGGCCGCCCGGCCGTCGCCCGCCACAGATCGGCGAGGTGAGTCCAACGGGCACGAATGGAGGGGAGAGGCCATGCTGACAGGAGTTCTCACGCTGACGGGAGCGATCCTCGCGCTGCACAACTTCGCGCGCGGCAGAGCAGTGTGCCCTCGCGGTGAACGGCTGCCGCTGGAGCAGTTGGATGGTGCGGGAGTGATCCAGACGATCGGCCGCGGGTGGATGACGCCCGACCTTCAGAGCCTCTGGAACGAACCCCGCGGAGGCTGACCCGCCTCCGACGCCTGAGTGCTTCCGACGCCTGAGTGCGTCCGACGCCTGCGTGCCGCACCTCGATGGCACGCGCTTGCTACTGTGAGGCAGGCGCTGTAGCCGGACCTCCCCTCCGGTGGTACCGCGACCCCGCGCCTCGGGACTATGAAGACAGAGTTGTCAGTAGACGCGTATCGATCGGTATCGGAAGCCGTTGTCACGGCGGGAGCGGCCGAGGAGGCGGTCGGCGGATTCGATGCCGCAGTCGAAGCCGTCTTCGGTCCGATCGCGACGATCCTGTCCGCGATCGTCTTCTTCGAGATCCCCGTCTTCGGCGGGGTCCCGGTCATCGTCCTGTGGCTCATGGCTGCGGCCGTCTTCATCACGTTCTATCTCCGACTGCAGCCGATCACAGGCATCAAGCATTCGCTGCGCATCATCCGCGGCAAGGCGACGCGCAAGACGGATCCCGGCGAGGTGTCGTCGTTCCAGGCGCTGGCCACGGAGCTGTCCGGCACCGTGGGGCTCGGCAATATCGCCGGTGTCGCCGTCGCCATCACCGTGGGCGGGCCCGGCGCCGCGCTCTGGATCATCATCTTCGGCTTCTTCGCGATGACGGTGAAGATGGCCGAGGCGACGCTGGGTGTGAAGTACCGCCAGGTGGCGTCCGACGGCACCACGTCCGGCGGTCCCATGTACTACCTGCGCGACGGGCTCGCGGAGATCGGCCGTCCCAGGATGGGCCGCTTCCTCGCCGTCTTCTACGCGATCGCCACCGTCATAGGCGTGTTCGGAGCCGGCAACCTGTTCCAGGCGAACCAAGCGACCGCCGTCCTCGTGAATGCGACGGGAGGGGACTCCAGCTGGCTCGCGGACAAGCTGTGGCTCGTCGGTGTCATCATGGCGGCGCTGTGTGCGCTGGTCATCCTGGGCGGCATCAAGAAGATCGCAGAGTGGACGTCCGCGATCACACCCCTCATGGCGATCCTCTACTTCCTCGGTGCGATCGCGGTCGTCCTCGTGAACATCACGAACGTGCCGGACGCCTTCGTCCTCATGTTCCGGGGTGCCTTCACCGGTGAGGGCATCACCGGCGGCCTCATCGGGGTAGCGATCGTCGGCATCCAGCGTGCGCTGTTCTCGAATGCAGCGGGTGTGGGCTCAGCCGGTATGGCGCACTCGGCCTCGAAGACGGACGACCCGGCGACGGAGGGCTTCACCGCCCTGTGGGAGCCGCTGGTGGACTCGATCATCGTCTGCACCCTCACGTCGCTCGCGATCATCACCACCGGTCTCTACGACGTGGAGACCGACGGCTCCAGCATGGCCGGTGTCGAACTCACCTCGCTGGCGTTCGGCACGGTCACGTCGTGGTTCCCCGTCCTGCTGACGGTCTGCGTCGTCCTGTTCGGGTTCTCCACGATCCTCGCCTACGCCTACTACGGGCAGAAGGCGATGGGCTACCTCACGAACGAGAACCGGAAGGTGGAGAAGGGCTTCCAGATCGCATGGGTCCTCGCCGTGGTCGTGGGCGCGTCGATCTCCCTGGATTCCGTCATCGCATTCTCCGACGCGATGTTCTTCCTCATGACCGTCCCCAACCTGCTCGGCATCTACTTCCTGTCCCGCGTCCTGCGGCTGGAGATCCTCCGGTACCGGACGCGCGCGCAGGTGGGCACACTCGACGAGATCCCTGCCGAGCTCCAGGTGGGTCTGCGCGACCATGAGCCGACGAAGGCTCAGGTGAAGGCTGAGGAGCTCCGCCTGGAGCAGGCGAAGGAGAAGCGCCGGGAGATCCGCCGGGAGTTCCGGAAGGCGCAGCGGGCACGGAAGGACGACGAGGGCGGCCGGGCCGGCCGCTTCGGTCGTCGCAGCTGACTCACATGGAGGAGCCGAGGCCCGAGCGGATCTCCGCTCGGGCCTCGGCTCCTCCATGTGCTCGGGCAGTCACTGCAGGCCCAGCACCGCGGTCGCGATCGTGAAGTACAGGATGAGGCCCGTCGCATCGCAGAAGGTGGAGATGAACGGGTTGGAGAACACGGCAGGATCCGCGCCGATCCGCTTCGCGATGATCGGCATCAGCCCGCCCACGGTCGCGGCCATGATGCAGACCGACAGGAGCGTCAGCCCGATCACGATCCCGATCGCCCAGTCGTAGGCCAGGCCGGCGACCGCGAAGCCGAGGGCGCCCAGGACGGATCCCAGCAGCGCGCCCACGCGCAGTTCGCGCCAGATGACGCGGCCGAGGTCCCGGATCCGCACCTCGCCCACGGCCAGTGCGCGGGTGACGGTGGTCGCCGCCTGGTTGCCCGTGTTGCCGCCGGTGCCGGTGAGCAGGGGGATGAAGAGGGCGAGGACCACGACCTGGTCGAGCCGGTCCTCGTACACCTCGAGCACCTGCACGGTGAGGATCGCGGAGACGGCGAGCACCAGCAGCCACACGATGCGACTGCGGACGATGCGCAGGATCGAGCTGGAGAGGTACGAGCGGTTCAGTGGTTCGGAGCCGCTGCCGCGCGCCACGTCCTCCGCGTCCTCCTCGTCGATGATGTCGAGGACGTCGTCCATCGTGAGGATGCCGACGATCCGCTCCTCCTCATCCACGACCGGCATGGCGATGAGCCGGTGGGAGAGGAATTCGCGAGCTGCTCGTTCACGGTCGGTGAGGGCGTGGACGCTGAACGCATCGCGCACCAGGTCGCCCACGGCGGTGTCGGGTGCCGTGGTCTCCGCTTCGAGGAGGTTGCGCAGCGAGACGACGCCCGTGAGGACACGACCTGCGCCGACGACGGGGAGCAGGTAGACGGTCTCCGGGCCGTCGATCCGCGCGCGGACGACCTCCATCGCGTCGGCGGCCGTCCAGTCCGCGTGGAGGTTCAGGACCTCGGGGGACATGTAGCGGCCGATCGCGTCCCGGGGATAGCCCAGGACCGCGGCGGTCATCTCGCGCTCGTTCGCGTCGAGTCCACTCATGAGGTCGGACACGACGCGCGCGGGGAGCTCGCCGAACAGATCGGCGCGGTCGTCGGGGTCCAGGCCGTCGATGATCTGGGCGACCTCCGGTTCCCGGAGGTTCTGGAGGAGCTCGGCCTGATAGTTCGGCGGCAGCCCCTCGAACACCGCGAGCGCATCGTCCTTGTCGAGCACGCGGAAGAGCACGGCGGACTGCAGGGGCATCGTCGTGTGGACGAGCCGTGTGAGCTCCTGCCGCTCGACGTGGGGAGCCAGGTGGGCGATCGCGTCGACGCTCTCGGAATCCATGCGCCCGGAGAGCGCCCGGTCGAGCGCGTCTGCCGCGGCCTCAGCCGTCATCTCTGTCATGCGACACCCTCCTCGCGATCCGACCCCTCACTGTACGGGGGCGCGGGTGCGGCGGCACGCGCGCCCGACGGTGGGCCATCGAGGCGAACCATTGACACACGCAATGCGCAACCATATGGTTGTACGTATGGTGGATGTCATGCTCAGCGACGCGGAGGTCGACCGGATCTTCCGGGCTCTGGCCGATGCGACGCGGCGCGACATCGTCCGGCGGACGCTGTCCGGTCCCGCGAGCGTGTCGACGCTCGCGTCGAACTACGACATGTCGTTCGCCGCCGTGCAGAAGCACGTGTCCGTTCTGGAAGGGGCTGGACTCGTGAACAAGGAGAAGAAGGGCCGGGAGCGCCTGGTCCGCGGCAACCCGGAGATGCTGGCGCGTGCCAGGCACCTCCTCGACGAGTACGAACAGATCTGGCGCGGCCGCATCGCCCGCCTCGACGCGCTCCTCGACGACGAGCAGCGCTGATGACTGGAAGGTCCTCCCATGCCCATCACATCCATTGACCAGAACGCCGAAGACCTCACCCTCACGATCACCGCGGACTTCCCCGTTCCCGTCCGCCGGCTGTGGGATGCGTACGCGGATCCGCGGCAGCTGGAGAAGTTCTGGGGACCCGTCGGGTGCCCTGCGGTCTTCACCCGCCATGACCTCACGACCGGCGGACGCTCGCACTACGCCATGACACTGCCCGACGGCTCCGTCTCACGCGGGTATTGGGAGTTCGTGGCGGTGGATCCGCTGCGCTCCTTCGAGGTCCGCGACGGATTCGCCGGTGAGGACGGCGTGCCTGCCGCGGACATGCCCAGCATGCGCATGGTCTTCGTCTTCACGGAGACGGAGTCCGGCTCCCGGCTCACGACGACCACGTTCTTCCATTCGGCCGAAGAGCTCGAGCAGCTGCTGGAGATGGGAATGCTCGAAGGCACGAAGTCGGCCATGGGGCAGATCGACGATGTGCTCGCCGACCTGGTGTCGTTCGCGGCGGGCCGTGGGACGGAGATCCAGATCCTCGACGACACGACGGTGCGCGTGAGTCGCGTGATCCGCGGCTCCATCGACCATGTCTGGCGCGCCCACCACGACCCCGCGCTCATCCGCCGGTGGATGCTCGGTCCCGACGGCTGGACGATGCCCGTGTGCGAACCGGCGCAGAAGGTGGGGGACACCTACCGCTATGAATGGGAATCCGATCAGGGGACGGACCGCTTCGGCTTCACCGGGGAGGTCCTCGCATCGGTGCCGCCCGCACATGAGACCGCGACCGAACAGATGATCGGCACGGACGGTCCGGGCGCCACCAACGAGATGACGCTGACCGCGGTCGACGGCGGCACCCTGCTGGCGACCGTCATCACCTACCCGTCGCTGGAGATGCGCGACATGGTGCTGGACACCGGCATGGTCGACGGCATGGAGTCGAGCTACGCCCGCATGGAGTCCGAGGTCCTCGCGGCGACCTGACCAGGGCATGGCTGAAGAGGGCACGACTGACCGGTGCCCGTCAGTCGTGGGCCAGGCGGATCTCCCGATCGGCCAGGGCCTGCACCTCCGCAGGATCGTGGCTGACCAGCACGCACGTGCGGTCCGCCAGCAGCTCCCGCAGCAGTGCGCGGATCTGCGGGGCCGAATCGGCGTCGAGCGCGGCGGACGGCTCGTCCAGGAGGACGATCTGCGGATCCGTCGCGAGCGCTCGCGCAAGAGCGACGCGGGCGCGCTGTCCTCCGGACAGTCCGCGCGGTTTCACCCGTCCCAGATGCCCGATGCCGAGGTCGTCCAGCATCCGCTGAGACTGCGCCTTCGCGTGTGCCCCCGTCACGCCCGCGGCGCGGAGCCCGAACGCGATGTTGCCGCCGGCCGTCATATGGGGGAAGAGGCGCGGGTCCTGGAGGAGGAGCGTGACGCTGCGTCGATGCGGTGGCACATCGGCGCCGCTCCGTCCGCCGGCGATGTGCGTGAGGACGCGGTCGTCCACCTCCACGCGTGCGCGCGGGGGGATCAGGAGCCCGGCGACGACGGCGAGGATCGTCGACTTCCCGACGCCGTTCGGCCCGGTGAGGGCGAGGGTCTCACCGGGTTCGACGGTGAAGGACTGCGCGATGCGACGATCCGGTGCGTCGAACTCCACCACCAGCCGAGGCGGGCGTGCACGGCGGGCGACCGGCACCTCGGCGGCGGTCGTCTCCTGTGTCCCGGCCATCCGTCCCTCGTGGGCAGGAGGCATGCTTGCGGCGGCGCGGGTCCGGACCCGCGCCGGTGAGCCGCGGCGCCACGACTGCGGGAGCGAGTAGACCGCGATGACGACCAGCAGCGCGATCGCGACCAGCAGCATGGAGACGGCGACGGCGGCGTCCGGGTCGGTCTCGCGGCGGAGGTAGATCTCCAGCGGAAGCGTGCGGGTCGTGCCCGCGAGCGACCCGGCGAACGTGAGCGTGGCCCCGAACTCGCCCAGCGACCGGGCGAACGACAGCACCGCGGAGGACGCGATCGCGGGCACCAGCAGCGGCAGCGTCACCGTCGCGAATGTGCGGCCGGGTCCGGCGCCCAGCACGGCCGCGGCGGTCTCGAAGTCCGTGCCGTGGGTGCGCATCGCGCTCTCGACGCCCATGACGACGAACGGCAGCGACACGAACACCTGCGCGCAGATCACCGCCGCCGTCGTGAACGCGATGTCGATGCCGGTGGCCTCCATGGGGGCGGCGAGGAGGCCCTGACGGCCGAACGTCGCCAGCAGCGCCAGACCGCCCACCACCGGCGGCAGCACCACCGGCAGCAGCACGAACGCGCGCACGGCGCGGAGGAGGACCGCCTCGCTGCGCGCGAGCATCATGCCCAGCGGAACGCCCAGGACGACGCACACGCCGGCGGAGACGCACGCGGTCGCGAGCGACAGGCGCAGCGCCGTGAGGGAGTCGGGGCTGGTGACGAGTCCGCCGAACTCCGACCACGGCACGCGCAGCGTCAGCCCCACCACCGGCAAAATGACGACGAGCGCGCCCAGCAGCGCGAACGGTGCCAGCCCCCACGGGATCCCGGGAGAGCGTTCTCGGGACAGCGGGCGGCGACGCGTGCCGCCGCGCGCTGCTGCGTGCGTGTCCGTGCCACCCGCAGACGGCGGACTGCTGCGCATCACGGCGCCCCGAAGCCCGCTGCGTCGAACACCGCACGGCCCTCGTCAGACAGGACGAAGTCCACGAACTGCTGGGCGGCCTCGACGTTCTCCGCGTCTGCGTTCCCCGCATCAGCGACGGGCGCGATCGGGTAGAGGTTGACGGCGTCGTCGGACTCCGGGAACTCGACGGCGTCGACGTTATCCGAGCCCGAGGCGTCCGTCCGGTACACCAGCCCCGCATCCGCCTGGCCGTTCGCGACCTTGCCGAGCACGTCCGTGACGGCCGGCTCCTCGCTCACCGCGTCGATCTCGACGCCTGCGGACTCCGCGACGGTCTCTGTCGCGGCACCGCACGGGACCTGGGGCGCGCACACGACGACGTCGAGGCCGCCGCCGGTGAGGTCCGCGAGTCCCTCGATGCGCTCCGGGCTGCCGGTCGGCACGGCGATGACCAGCGTGTTCGACACGAAGTTCTGGGGTTCTGCCGCGACGAGGCCGTCGTCGACAAGGCTCTGCATCGTGCGCTCGTCCGCCGTGGCGACGACGTCCGCGGGCGCACCCTCCCGGATCTGCGTGACGAGATCAGACGATCCGGCGAAGCTCAGCTGGACGTCGACGCCGTCGTGGGACTCGGCAAATCGGTCTGCGAGATCCTCGAACGTGTCGGTCAGCGAGGCGGCGGCGAACACGGTGAGGGTCGTCGACTCCGCGCCGTCCCCGTCTGCGCCGTCCCCGGCCGGGGAATCAGCGGCTGATCCGCCGCAGGCAGAGAGGAGGAGTGCGGAAGCCGCAGCGGCGGCCGCGAGGGACTTCGTCACGGTGACTCCTTCGCCGTCATCTCGTCACCACTCCAGCGGGAGGAAGGCGATGCGCTCGCCCGCCCTCACCGGACGGGTCGGGAGGACCAGCCAGCCGCGCCCCATAGTGAGGCCGCGCATCATGTTGGATGCGACGTGCTCGACGGGGAGCCATGCGTCTTCGTGGTCGCGGGTGCCGGGCGCCGGTGGCGTTCCGGGGCCCACAGAGGGTACCGGACCTGCAGAACCTGCCGGGCGTGCGGGGACGAGCCGGTCCACCTTCTCCGCCGGAAGGTCTTGCGCCGCCGGGACGGTGAGAGGCACCTCTGGATCCGACCCCCGCAGGCCGCGCAGCACGGCCGATCCCACGATCCGCATCGCCGCCAGCGCAGCCAGCGGGTTGCCCGGAAGCGCGAGGACGGGCACCGGTCGCGACGTCCCCGCGGGGACGCGCCGATCGCGCATCGCGAGCATCGTGGGGTGCCCGGGCCGCATCCCCAGCTCGTCGATGATGAGCCGATCGCCGGCGCCGGGATCCGCTCGGGACCCGGCAGTCTCCGTCAGGACCGCACGCACGTGGTCGGCGTCTGACCTGCCCGTTCCCCCGGTCGAGACGACGACGTCGGCGAGGTCGACGAGCTCCGCCAGCGCTTCCCGCGTCACCGCGCGGTCGTCGCCGATCCTGCGCACGGCCGCGACCTCGATCCCGGCGGCGCGCAGCACGTGGGGCAGCTGCACCTCGAAGGCGTCGCGGACCTCGCCCGCAGCCGGTGTTCCGGACGTGCGCACCTCATCGCCGGTGAGCAGGAGGGCGGCGGTCACCGGCGGCAGGACCGGCACGTCGTCGTGCCCGCTGATCCCGGCCATCGCGAGCAGCGGAGGGGTGAGCGGGCGGCCGGCCGAGGCGAGCACGTCGCCGGCTGCGGCTTCGCGCCCGGCCAGGCGCACGTGGCGGCCGGGATCCAGCTCCGAGCCGGGGGAGTCCGGCCGCATGCCGATGCGGACACCACGCCCGTCCGGCTCGCTGTGCGTGTACTCGGATCGCACCACGCCCGAGGCCCCGGCCGGCATGACTCCGCCCGTCACCACGGTCCGGGCGTGCCCTGGCCGCAGCTCGCGCAGCGATTCGGTGTCGTCCAGAGTCCACGGCGGCGGGCCGGACACGGCATAGCCGTCCATCGCGGACGAGTCGTAGTGGGGGACGTCGAACAGAGCCCGGAGGTCCCCGGCGAGGGTGCGCCCGAACGCCTCCGCGAGCGGGACGGGAGCAGAGGAACCGGCGAGTGCGGATGCGCGGGCGCGAGCGGCTTCGTCCCCGGTCGCGTAGGCGAGCCGCATGGCTTCGTCCCAGCGGGGACCTCGGGCGCGGCGATCGGGTCCCAGGACGGGACGAGAGTCTTCTGCGCGGGCGGTCTCCGCCACGCTCAGCCGCCTGCGAAGGGCGGCAGCACGTCGACCCGCATACCGGGGCGCACGAGGTCGTCCTCACCCATGACGACGCCGTCGATCAGCACGCTCGACTGCTCGAGCACGCGTTCCAGCGAGGGCTCATCCCCGGGCGGATCCGGGTGGAGGGAGACGAGCAGCGCTGCGAGCTGCTCCCGTGTGAGGGCCTCGACGCGGTGGGGGATCGGGACGGACTCCTCGGTGAGATCACCTGCGGCTGCCCGAGCGGCGGCGAAATAGCGGACCGCAAGAGTGCGTCTCGGGGTCTGTCCCGGGCTCATCGTCGTCTCCTCCACTCAGCCGCCGATCGCGCTCATCGTACGGTCCGGCTGCACGTAGTCGTCGCTGTCCAGCCCGGGCTTCTCCATGCCGTGGGCCGCGGGCTTGAGCCACATCGCCTGCTGCCACAGCCGGGCGACCACGTCGTCGGACTCCCCGGAGCGCATCGCGGAGGCGAGGTCGAACTCCTCGTGGGAGAACAGGCACGACCGCACCTTGCCGTCCGCGGTGATGCGGGTGCGGGTGCAGGCGGAGCAGAAGGGCTCGGTGACCGAGGCGATGACGCCCACCCGGCCCAGCGGCTCTGCGGCATCGGTGCGGGAGCTGGGGACAGCGTCGGGATCAGCATTGGGATCGGAGTCGGAACCGGAACCGGAGCCGGAGTCGGGATCGGAGTCGAGAGGCAGGACCCGCCAGAGTTCAGCGGGCGCGCCGCCCCGGGGCACGTCGTCCGGGACGAGGCGCCAGTGCTGCGAGAGGAGTTCGCGGACCTCCCGGGCGGTCACCATGCCCTCCCGCGTCCAGCCGTGGTCGCCGTCCAGCGGCATCTGCTCGATGAAGCGCAGATCGAGCCCGCGCTCCAGGGCGAAGGCGAGGAGATCGGGTGCCTGGTCGTCGTTCTCGCCGCGCATCAGCACCGCATTGACCTTCACGGGATGCAGATCCGCCGCCAGCGCGGCGTCGATCCCCGCGAGCACGTCGGCCAGGCGATTGCGGCGGGCCAGTGCACGGAAGGTGTCCGCGTCGATCGTGTCGAGTGAGACGTTGAGGCGCGTGAGGCCCGCGGCGGCGAGGGTCGCAGCCCGCTTGGTGAGGCCGATCCCGTTCGTCGTGATCGCGATGGGCAGGTCCGGATGGCTGCTGCGGACGCCCGCGATGATGTCCTCGAGGTCCGGGCGGATGAGCGGTTCCCCGCCCGTGAGCCGGAGATCCCGCACCCCGTGCACGGCGACGGCGATGTCGACGAGGCGGACGACCTCGGCGGCGGTGAGCAGGGAGGGAGGAGGCATCCAGTCCATGCCGTCGGCCGGCATGCAGTACGTGCAGCGCAGGTTGCACTTGTCCGTGAGCGAGATCCGCAGATCCGTCCCGAGGCGACCGTGCCGATCGAGGAGGCCGGGGGCCGTGGGCGCGTCGCCCGCCCGCTGATCGAGCTCAGCCTTCGTCGCGCCGTGGGCTCCTGCGTGGAGCGCCGCAGCGGTCTCGTGCGAGTCGCCGGCTGTGGAGGCCCGCACTGTGGGAATTCCCAGACTCACGTCCATACCCTCCGAGTGTACGGCCCCAGGCCCCGCAGTCCTATCGTCGGTGCGCTGGCGGTCGCGATAGCCTGCGAATATGCATCCTCTTCTCGGTCGCAGGCCCATGCCCGTGCATCTGACTGTCCCGCAGTGAGGGGTTCGGTCCTGCGCTCGCCGGGCATGTCCCTGCTGGTGCTCATGACGGTCCTGGGCTTCTCCGGGTTCGCAGCCCTTCTGCCGGTCGCGCCGCTGTGGGCGGTCCACGGAGGTGCCGGCTCGGTGGGTGCGGGGCTGGTGAACGGCGTGCTCATGCTCTTCACCGTCCTCACCCAGCTCGTGGTCCCCGCGTCCCTGCGCCGCTTCGGATGGGCGCCGGTCCTGACCGCCGGAATGCTGCTGCTGGGTCTGCCGGCGGCAGCCTTCGCCCTCAGCGACGACCTCGCAGTCATTCTCGTGCTGTCCGCAGTGCGGGGCCTGGGCTTCGGGGTGCTGACCGTGACCGGCAGCGCCCTGGTCGCGGAGCTGGTCGAACCCGCCCGCCGCGGCCAGGCGATCGGCGTGTACGGACTGGCGATCGCCGGCCCGCAGGTGCTCTTCGTGTCTGCGGGCCCGTGGATCGTCGAGAATCTGGGCTTCGGGATCATCTTCGCCATCGGTGTGCTGCCGGCTGTGGGTGTGCTGCCGGCGATCGTGCTGGGGCGCAGGGCCGAGCACGTCCCACGCTCACAGGAGCGCCCTCCGTACCTGCAGCTGCTGCGTCCCATGGCCCTGCTGCTGGCCGTCACCCTCGCCGGTGGCGCCCTCATCACCTTCATGGCGCCGATGAGCGACAGCGCTGTCCTGAGCACGTTTGCCCTGCTGTGCTTGACGGTCGCCGCAGCGCTGGCCCGGTGGCAGGCGGGCACGTTCTCCGACCAGTTCGGGCCGCAGGCGTTCATCTGGCCGCTGGTCCTGCTCACCACCATCGGCATGGCCGTGCTCGCGTGGGGCGTGCGCGACCCTCAGACCACTGATGTGGTGGCTCTGCTGCTCGGAGCGACGCTGGTGGGCATCAGCTACGGCGCCCTGCAGAATCTCACGCTGGTGGTGGCGTTCCAGGCTGTCAGCCGCCCCCACTACGGATCGGCCAGCGCGGTGTGGAACATCGGCTTCGACGCCGGAACGGGCCTGGGGTCGGTGATGATCGGCATGATCGCCGCCGGCTCGTCCTTCAGCACCGCCCTGCTGGTGGGCGGAGCCCTTTCCCTGCTCACCCTGCCGCTTGCGGTCCGGCGCCCGCGGTTGCTGTAGTGACCAGGAGGTAGGCGACTCGGTGCGGCGCTGAAAGGACTGACCGGTAATACTCCGCCCCGGTAGAGTCGCAGCCATGACCGAAACCGGCGGCCAGGCGTCCACCTTCCTAGGCCCCCTCCACAGCTGGTCCGAACCGCGCAGCTGGTCCGAACCGCGCAGCTGGTCCGAACCGCGCAGCTGGTCCGAACCGCGCAGCTGGTCGGAACCGCGCAGCATCGACGATCACGTGAGAGCCCTCGTGACAGCGCTGAGCGTGCGGACGATCGGCGCGGAGACCGTCCCCGTGGGTGAGGCGCTCGATCGTGTGCTCATCGATGACCTGCGGGCGCCCTTCGATCTGCCCCGCTTCGACAATTCGCAGATGGACGGGTTCGCGCTGGACGCGGCGGCGACTCCCGGGTCCTTCGCCGTCGCCGGCATGATCGCCGCCGGTCAGACGGGTGACGCGGTCGAACCGGGTACGGCGGTGCCGATCATGACCGGCGCACCCATGCCGCCCGGTGCCAGCGCGATCATCCCCGTCGAGGAGTCCGACGGCTACGACTCCCCGTGCCTCCAGGTCCCGCAGACGCCCGCAGGCCGGTTCGTCCGCCCACGCGGCAGCGACATCGCCGCCGGGGACGTCGCACTCCCGGCCGGAGCGGTCCTGGGTTCTGCGTCTCTGGGGGTGCTCGCAGCGTTCGGCCTGACAGAGATCAGCGTCCGGGCCCGCCCCCGCGTCCTCGTCGTCACCGGTGGGGATGAGGTCGCAGCGCCCGGCACGCAGCTGCGCGACGACCAGGTCTTCGATGCGAACGCAGCACTGCTGGCCGCCGTCATGCGCCGCTGCGGCGCCGACATCGTCGATGCGCTCGTCGTCGATGACACGGTCGAGGACTTCCGTGCGTCGCTCGCCGCACGCGTCGACGCGGTGGAACCGGACCTTGTCGTCACGAGCGGCGGTATCAGCGCCGGCCGGTTCGAAGTGGTCCAGCAGGGGCTGGGCGGGCTGGATGATCCGGCTGGGTCGGAGGAGTCGGCGCGGCTGGGTGAGCCGGCCGGGCTGGGTGAGTCAGCCGGGCTGGGTGGATCGGGTGCGCAGGGTGCCGGAGTGGACCTCGGCGGCCTGATCGCGCACGTGGGTTTCGGCTCCGTCGCGATGCAGCCGGGCGGTCCGCAGGGGGTGGGCGTCCTGGAGCAGGACACCGGAGCGCGGATCCCGATCGTCTGCTTCCCCGGCAACCCGGTGAGCACCTGGATCAGCGCGCACGTCCTGCTGCGCGACGCCCTGGACCGTGCCTGGTCCACCGGGCGGCCCTCGCGCCGAGTGACCGCTGCGCTCGCCGCCCCGGTCACGCCGCTCGCCGCCAAGACCCAGCTGCGCCGCTCCGAGATGGGAATGGGTATGCTCCACGACGGGCCCACAGACCCGGACTCCACACGACTGCGCGTGCGCGCGTTCCCGGGCACCAGTTCGCACCTGCTGGCCACCGCGGCCCATGCGGACTCCCTCATCGTGGTCCCGCCGGGCCCCGAGGAACTGCCGGCCGGCACCGCCGTCGAGGTGGTGGTCCTGTGAGCGCCCACGACGACGCGCGCACGTCGGGCCGCCTCACGCACGTGCGGGCCGACGGCACCGCCCACATGGTCGATGTGTCCGCGAAGGCCGTGACGAGCAGGGTTGCCGTCGCGTCCTCGCGGCTGACCACCACCGCCGAGGTCGTCGACCAGATGCTCGAGGGCACCCTGCCGAAGGGCGATGCGCTCGCCGTCGCCCGTGTCGCGGGGATCATGGCAGCGAAGCGGACTCCGGATCTGGTGCCGCTGTGCCACCCGCTGCCGCTGACCGGCGTCTCCGTCGACCTGGAGCGGGCCCCGGATGATCCCGGCGCGATCGCTGTGCGCGCCCGCGTGAAGACGAAGGGCGTCACGGGAGTGGAGATGGAGGCGCTTACCGCGGCGTCCGTCGCGGCCCTCACGCTCTACGACATGGTGAAGGCGCTCGACCGCGACGCCGTCATCGGTCCCACCCGGGTCGAGGAGAAGTCCGGAGGCGCCTCCGGCGACTGGGGCAGGGGACCGGCGGACGGCCTCGGCGACGGGGGTGCCGGTGACAGCGGTACCGGAGACGGCGGCCCGGGTGCTGAGAGCCTCGGCGATGGGAAGGACCACGGATGACACGGCAGACGCGACCGGATGCGGACAGGCGTCCGCGCAGGGCGACGCGCGGCGGTGACCGGTCGGCGACGTTCGGTGAGGGCAGGCGCGCGGTGGTGCTGGTCGTGTCGACGTCCGGCTACGCGGGCGAGGCCGAGGACGCGACCGGACCGCTGCTGGTCGGCTGGCTGGGCGAGCGCGGCTACCGCGTGGACGCGCCGCAGATCGTCCCGGACGGTCCTGCCGTCGGCGAGGCACTCAGGCGGCACGTCCGGGACGCGCCCGAGTCGGAGCGTCCCCGCGTGATCGTCACGACCGGCGGAACAGGGCTGGCGCCGGAGGACACGACACCCGAGGAGACCCGCAGAGTCCTGGACAGGGAGGCGACGGGGATCGTCCAGGCGCTCGTGGACCACGGTCTCGCGAAGCTGCCGGAAGCGGCCATGAGCCGGGGCACCGCCGGTGCGTGCGACCGCACCTTCGTCGTGAATCTGCCCGGGTCCGTCGGGGGAGTGAAGGACGGGATCACGGTCCTCGACCCGATCCTCCACCACATCCAGGCGCAGCTCGAGAACGTCAGCGACGGGGTCCATGCTCCGCGCGGGCGGGTTGGGAATGCTGGACGTGCTGAGCATGAGGGGCACGCTGGACGTGCTGAGCATGACGGGCACGCTGGACGTGGTCGGCATGACGGGCCTGATGCCGGAGAATCGTCGCAGGTGGCAGGAGCGCACGCCGCGGTGGGCACGGCGCCCGCCGGCGGTCCGGCCCTGCACGGAGCCCACGCCGCGGTGAACGGAGCGCCCGCCGACGCGGCGCTGCCCGCGACCGAACCGTCCCCGGTGCTCGAGGCCCAGCCCGCGACCGAGCCGTTCCGGGTGTACACGCCGGAGCCGGCTGTGGAGCCGTTCGCCTGGGGACGCATCACGGAGGAGCCCCTGGACCTCACCGCCGCCGAGGCCCGCGTGAAGACCCCGCAGACCGGCGCACTCGCGGTGTTCCACGGGGTCGTGCGCGACCATGACTCCGGTCGGGACGACGTCGTGGGGCTCGCGTACTCGGCGCATCCGGAGGCTCAGAAGGTCCTCGACGAGGTGCTGGCCGAAGCGGCAGCAGACCACCCCGGCGTGCGCATGAGCGCCGAGCACCGGATCGGTGAGCTGCGCGTGGGCGACGATGCACTGCTGGTGGCCGTCGCCTCGGCGCACCGCAGGGAGGCGTTCACCGCCTGCGCGGAACTCGTCGACCGCATCAAGGCGCGCGTGCCGATCTGGAAGCGCCAGGATTACTCCGACGGCGGCCACGACTGGGTGGGCGTGGAGTGAGCCCTGGAGTGAGCCCTACCGGTCGCTATGCCCGGCAGATCCGCGTCCCCGGTGTGGGGGAGTCGGGTCAGGAGAAGCTCGCGCAGGCACGCGTGCTGCTCGTGGGCGCGGGCGGGCTGGGCAGCCCGGCCGGTCAGTACCTCGCGGCGGCCGGGATCGGGACGATCGGGATCGTCGACGATGACCGCGTGGAGGTCAGCAATCTGCATCGGCAGGTCGTGCACCGGACGCAGGACGTCGGCAGGCCCAAGGTCGACTCCGCCGCAGATGCGCTGCGGGCACTGAACCCCGAGGTGACGGTCGTGACGCACGACCTGCGCCTCACCCCCGACACGGTCATGGAGGTCGTGGAGGGGTACGACGTGGTCGTCGACGGGGCGGACTCGTTCGCCACCCGCTACGTGGTGTCGGATGCCTGCACGCTCCTGGACATCCCGCACGTGTGGGCAGCGGTGCTCACCGACGGCGGTCAGCTGAGCGTCTTCCACGCCTCCCGCGGGCCGATCTACCGCGACCTGCTGCCCGTCATGCCGCCCGCCGGCGCGGTGCCCAGCTGCGCGGTCGCCGGTGTGCTGGGCACGGTGCCGGGGGTGCTCGGCACGGCGATGGCCGGCGAGGTGCTGAAGCTCGTGCTGGGGATCGGCCGGCCTGCGATCGGCCGCGTGCTCGTGTACGACATGCTCACCGCGGAGTGGGAGACGGTGCCGCTCGCGCGCTCGCCCCGCGTTGCCCGGCCGCAGACCGCCGCGGACGTGGGGCGCGGCGTCCCTCGACAGGTGAGCGTGACGCAGCTGGCGGGCGTGGTGGGCGCGGTGAGCGCGGTGGGCGCGCCAGGCGCATCCCGCGCGCCGGTGCACCCAGTGCAGCCATTCGCCGCCTCCGTGTCCGAGACTCCGGTGCAGGAACCGGCGTCTGAGACACGCAACCGGCGAACGGGCGACCGGTCCCTCGCCGCGGGGCTGGTCGTCGACGTGCGGACCCCCGCCGAGGCCGCCCGCGGGATGATCCCCGACGCCCGCCTCCTGCCGCTGGACCGGATCGAATCTGACCCCGAGGACGCGGTCGCTCAGCTGCGCGAGTGGTCGGCGCAGATCGACGCGGTCGACGTCTACGTCCACTGCCAGGCCGGTGCGCGCTCCGCCCGCGCTCTCGAGGTGCTGGGCCCCCTCGTGGATGTGGACGCAGGGGCCCGGGGGGATGTGGACACGGAGACCCGGGGGGACGGGGCGCCGCACCCGGCGCTGAGGCTCCATGACGTGGTGGGCGGGTACGAAGCGTGGGCCCGGGAGTTCCCGGACACCGGTGCGCGATCGGAGGATGCCGACGGACCGTGGGCGGCCGCCGGACGGGACGCAATCTCCCGACAGGAGTCTGCCACCGGACGGGAGTGATCACCGGCCGGGAATGGGAGACACTGGGGGGGCAGCTCGTGAGCGGAGTGCAGGAGGCGGCGATGCGCAGGACGGTACGGACGCGGGTGCGTCGATTCGACGAGACGGGCCTGATCGATGCGCGGGCGGATTCGCTGGCGGGTGAGGAACCGCTGGAGGTGCGACTCGACGGCGAGCAGTTCACCGTCACGATGCGGACTCCGGGCGACGACGTCGAGCTCATCGCGGGCTTCCTCCTGAGCGAGGGCATCGTGACGGAGTGGAAGCAGATCCTGCGCGTGGACTTCTCGACGGGCATCGACCCGGACGGCACGCGGAACCTCAACGTTGCGCGGGTCGTCCTGGAGCCGGGGACCTGGGATCGGGATCGCTACCAGGCGCGGCAGATCTACACGTCGTCCGCGTGCGGCATCTGCGGCACGGCCTCGATCGAGGCCGTCCAGCGCACGTCCACGTACCCGATCGTGCTCGACGCGATGAGCGAGGACGGCCCCGTCGCCTCCCCTGCGATCACCTCACGCGTGCTCCTCTCGCTGCCGGACGCCATGCGCGAGGAGCAGAAGCTGTTCGGGTCCACCGGTGGAGTCCACGCCGCAGGTCTCTTCCGCATGGCGCGCGACGCCGGCGGAATCGCGGACTCCGCAGAACTGGTGGCGGTGCGCGAGGACGTCGGACGCCACAACGCCGTCGACAAGGTCATCGGATGGGCGCTGCAGGAGGGGATGCTCCCGCTGTCGGACACCATCCTCCAGGTGTCGGGCCGCGCCAGCTTCGAGCTCGTGCAGAAGGCCGCGATGGCGGGGATCCCCGTCCTGTCCGCCGTGAGCGCGCCCTCCGGCCTGGCCGTCGAGCTGGGTCGCGAGCAGGGCATCACCGTGGTCGGCTTCAACCGCGGCACACGGTTCAACGCCTACTCCCATCACGAGCGCATCGCGTAGTACTCACGACAGCAGACCACAGCGCAGAACACACAGCAGTGAAGGGGAGCGACATGGATCTGGGAATCGCAGGCAGGCGCGCGGTCGTCTGCGCATCGAGCGCGGGGCTGGGCCGCGCGTGCGCGACGGAGCTCGCGCGGGCGGGAGCCATCGTCATCCTCAACGGACGGCGGGCGGACGCGCTCGAGGCGACAGCGCAGGAGCTCCGCGATGAGACGGGCGCGGACGTCCGCACCGTCCTGGGCAGCGTCTCCGAACCCGACGTGCAGGATGCGCTCATCGCCGCGGCGGACGGCGCCGTCGACATCCTCGTCAACAACAACGGCGGCCCGCCCTTCCGCGCCTTCACCGATGTGGACGACGACGACATCCGCGCCGGCGTGGAGAACAACATGGTCACCCCGATCGCGCTCGCCCGTCGCGTGCTGGACGGCATGGTGGAGCGCCGCTTCGGCCGCATCGTGAACATCACCTCGTCCTCGGTCAAGATGCCGATCGCCGGGCTCGACGTCTCCTCCGGCGCGCGTGCCGGCCTCACAGGGTTCCTCGCCGGGATCGCCCGCGAAGTCGCCCACGCCAATGTGACGATCAACTTCCTGCTGCCGGGGTCGTTCGACACCGACCGGCTGCAGTCGGGGCAGTCGCTCACCGCCCAGGCGTCGGACCGGTCGATCGACGAGGTCCGCGGCACCGCGGCCGCCGCCATCCCCGCCAAGCGGTTCGGTGACCCGGACGAATTCGGTGCGGCGTGCGCGTTCCTCGCCTCCGATCGGGCCGGCTACATCACCGGCCAGAGCCTGCTCATCGACGGAGGCGCCTACCGCGGCATCCTCTGAGACGAGGCTGGTCTGTGACATCGGCCCTGCCTCTGAGACGAGCAGGGTCTCTCCCGTCGGCAAGGTCTCTGCCGCCGGCCCGACCTCTGAGGCGGACCCGGTTCACAGTCTCATCGAACGAACGATAGATTAGTGGGACCGCCCGGCTTTCAACGAGGAGAGTGGACATGACCGCTGCTGACCAGCAGGCATCCGCCCGCGAGTACACGACGCTCGACTACGAGGTCACCGACCGCATCGCGCTCATCACGATCGACAACCCGCCCAGCCGGAACGGCTTCAACGGCACGATGCGGGACGAACTCATCGCCGCTGCTCAGCGTGCGGACGGCGACGACGGCGTCCGGGCGGTGGTCCTCACCGGTCGTGGGAAGTTCTTCTGCCCGGGCGCCGACCTGAGCGGCGGGGAGTCGACGTTCGACTTCACCTCGGAGAAGCACGCGGAGAGCGACGAGACCGGTGAGCTGCCGACGGTCGACGGGCACCGTCGCGATGGCGGTGGGCAGGTGTCGCTCGCATTCGCATCGATGCGCAAGCCGATGATCACCGCCGTCAACGGCGCCGCAGTGGGCATCGGTGCCACGATGACGCTGCCGACGGACATCAGGATCGCCTCGACCGAGGCCCGGTTCGGCTTCGTCTTCGCGCACCGCGGCCTGGTGCCCGAGGCCGCCTCCAGCTGGTTCCTGCCGCGCATCGTCGGCATCACGCAGGCCCTCGACTGGGTCTACACCGGGCGGGTCTTCGACGCCGAGGAGGCGCGTGCCGCGGGCCTCGTGTCCCGCGTCGTCGCACCGGACGAGCTGCTCGAGACCGCGATGGACATGGCGCGGGCGATCGTCGACCGCGCGTCGGCCGTGTCGCTGGGTGCCAGCCGCCAGCTGCTGTGGAGCATGCTCGGAGCCTCGTCCCCGTGGGAGGCGCACCGGCGCGACTCGCGGCTCATCTACGAGATGGGCCAGCTGGCCGACGCGAAGGAGGGCGTCCAGTCGTTCCTCGGCAAGCGGGCGCCGGAGTTCGAGATGACGGTGCCGAAGGACTATCCGCAGTACCTGCCGTCGTTCCCGGATGCGGACCGCATCGACTGATCGGCTGCGCACAGCAGTTGCGTCCCGCGTCTCGGTAAGGGTAGGTTGACCTTACCTGATCGACGGTGCGCTGGATCCGAGGACCGTGAGACGAAGTCGGAGAGTGCCGATCGGGGCCGACCCGTGACGGGCGATCGGCCGACGTGTCGACGGCCTCCGGGCTGATGGCCGGTCGTCCGCGGGTGCACGGCGGATGCGCCTGGGATGCAGCAGGCGCTCCCGTCAGAGCGAAGAGGCGGCGGAGACGATGAGGGAGTCTCCGCCGCCTCGTTCTGTGCTCGGCCGACGAACCAACAGCCGGCAAACAGTCAGCCGATGAACGCTCAGCCGACGAACAGTGCGGCCGCACGGACTGCGGTCTCGCCCAGGCCGTAGAGCAGGCTGCCCACCACGACCACCGCCAGGACGATGGCGACCGTCGTGTGCACCGCACCGGCGCCCCCGGCGGCGGTCTGCTGGTGGGCGACGGCGGCCTCGGACGCGGCCTCGCGGTCCTCTTCGCGCTTCGAAGCGACCATCATGCTGTCGGAGAAGTGCTTCTCCGCCACCGGACGGATGAGGAGGTTCCCGGCCAGGCCCACCACGAGGATCCCGGCCATGATGAAGAGGGACACGCGGTAGAGCTCGAAGCCCTCGCCGCCGCCGGAGCGGGAGCTCTCCACGATCGAATTCACCAGCAGCGGCCCCGCGACGCCGGCCGCGGACCACGCGGTGAGCAGGCGGCCGTGGATCGCGCCCACCTGGTACACGCCGAAGAGGTCCTTGAGGTACGCCGGCACGGTGGAGAAACCGCCGCCGTAGAACGACAGGATGATGAGCGTGGAGACGACGAACAGGGCGATCGACTGCGAGCCGAAGCTGGCCAGCACGAAGTACAGGCCTGCGCCCACCCCCAGATAGAGGATGTAGATGTTCTTGCGACCGATGTAGTCGGACACCGTCGACCAGATGAACCGCCCGCCCATGTTCGTGAGCGACAGCAGCCCGACGTACCCGCCGGCCGCGACCGCGGTGATGCCGAACGAGGACTGGATCATGGGCGAGGCGCTCTCCAGGATGCCGATGCCGGCGGTCACGTTCGTGAAGAGCGCGACCCAGAGGAACCAGAACTGCGGGGTCTTCAGCGCCTGATTGGCGGAGACGGACCCGGTCGTCTGCAGGGGCTTCGACGCCGCCTTCTCCGGGTCGTAGCCCTTCGGCTTCCAATCCGGGTGCGGCAGTCGGATCACGTAGGCGCCCATCGCGATGACGACGAGGTAGAGGACTGCCAGCGTGAGGAACGTCTGCATGATCCCGTCGGCCATCGAGTCGGGGCCGCCGCCGAAGAACACCATGAGTGCGTTCGAGGCCGGGCTCGCGATGAGTGCACCGCCGCCGAACCCCATGATGGCCAGGCCCGTCGCCAGGCCCGGGCGGTCCGGGAACCACTTCATGAGGGTGGAGACGGGCGAGATGTAGCCGATGCCCAGCCCGATCCCGCCGATCACCCCGTAGCCCAGATAGACGAGCCACAGCTGGTCCATCGCGATGCCGGCGGTGGCGACGAAGAAGCCGACGACCCAGAAGCTTCCCGCGACCACCATGGACTTCCGGGGGCCCGCTCGTTCCACCCAGGTGCCGCCGATCGCAGACGAGATGCCGAGCATCGCGATCGCCAGGGAGAAGATCCAGCCGATCGCGACGTCGCCGCCCTCGCCCATGCCGAAGTGCTCGGCGAGTGGGTTCTTGAAGACGGAGAAGGCGTACGCCTGGCCGATGCTCAGGTGGATCGCGAGGGCCGCCGGAGGGATGAGCCAGCGGTTGAAGGTCACGGGCGCGATGATCGCCTCGCGGTCGAGGACGGACATGGGAGCTCCTTCGCTCTGCGTGTTCCGGCGCGTACCTGTTCGCGGGGGCACGATCCGGTGATCGGCCGGAATCGTGCCTCGGCACATCATTCCCGCCAGCGGGCCCCGTGTCGATGCCCGGGCACAGCGGAGCGTCAGCCGGTGGTGGTCCACCGGCTGTTGTCGAACCGTCCTCCGGTCCCCGTCCGGCCGTCGATTCACTGCTGAACGCACCACTGGTGAGAGGCCCGTTCACTGGTATCGTGGCCGCATGGCGAGGTTCAGTCCGCTCGAATGGCCGGTCCTCAGGCAGTTCCGATCCGGTGACGTCACCGGTCGCGGTCCCTCCGTGACGTCGGGCAAGACGCGTGCGACGAAGCCGCGCACCTCCACCTCCGATGCCGTCGTGAAATCCGTCTGCCCCTACTGCGCCGTGGGCTGCGGGCAGAACGTGTTCGTCCGCGACAACAGGGTCGTCCAGATCGAGGGCGATCCGGACTCGCCGATCTCGCGCGGGCGCCTCTGCCCCAAGGGCGCGGCCAGCGAACAGCTCGTCAACTCACCGGGCCGCGTCACAGACGTCCTCTACCGGGCACCGCGTGCCAAGGACTGGCAGACGCTCGACCTCGAGACCGCGACGGACATGATCGCTGACCGCTTCCTCGAAGCCCGCCGGAAGCACTGGCAGGACGCGGACGAGCACGGCAGCCCGCTGCGGCGGACGATGGGAATCGCCAGCCTGGGCGGCGCGACCATTGACAATGAGGAGAACTACCTCATCAAGAAGCTGTTCACCGCGGCCGGCGCGATCCAGATCGAGAACCAGGCGCGCATTTGACACTCCGCCACGGTTCCCAGTCTGGGATCCTCGTTCGGTAGGGGCGGCGCCACCCAGCCCGTCCAGGACATGGCGAATGCGGACTGCATCGTCATCCAGGGGTCGAACATGGCCGAATGCCACCCCGTCGGCTACCAGTGGGTCGTCGAAGCGCGCATGCGCGGGGCGAAGGTCATCCACGTCGACCCCCGGTTCACCCGCACGACCGCGAACGCGGACAAGCACGTCCCGATCCGGGCGGGCTCGGACATCGTGCTCCTGGGCGCACTCATCCACGGGGTCCTCGAGCAGGACCTGTTCTTCGACGAGTACGTGCGCCACTACACGAACGCAGCGAACCTCATCAGCGAGGACTACCAAGGGCCGGAGGACCTCGAGGGGCTGTTCTCGGGCTTCGATCCCACGACGCACACCTACAACAACGCGACGTGGCAGTACGCGCTGGACGAGGACGGCGAGCCGCTCGTCGACCCGACGCTCGAGGACCCGCGGACGGTCTTCCAGATCCTCAAGCGGCACTACGCCCGCTACACGCCCGAAGCGGTCGAGACGACCTGCGGCATCAGCCCGAAGGACTTCGACTACCTCCTGCGCGCCGTCACGGAGAACTCGGGACGCGACCGCACGACCTGCTTCGCCTACGCCGTCGGCTGGACCCAGCACTCGCTGGGGGCGCAGTTCATCCGCACCGCGTCGATCCTCCAGCTGCTGCTGGGCAACATGGGCAGGCCCGGCGGCGGCGTCATGGCGCTGCGCGGTCACGCGACGATCCAGGGCTCGACGGACATCCCGACGCTCTTCAACCTGCTGCCCGGCTACCTGCCGATGCCGTCGGCCGTCATCCACGACCGCTTCGATGACTACCTCACCGGGGTCGGCAGACCGGAGACCCAGAAGGGCTTCTGGTCGAACGGGGATGCCTACACCGTGAGTCTGCTCAAGGCCTGGTGGGGCGATGCGGCGACGGAGGACAACGACTTCGCATTCGACTACCTGCCCCGCATCAACGGCGCGCACGGCACGTACCAGACGGCGGTGCGGATGCTCGAGGACGGCGTGGACGGCTTCTTCGTCCTCGGCCAGAACCCCGCAGTGGGATCCGCCAACGGCCGCATGCAGCGCATGGCGATGAGCCACCTCAAGTGGTTGGTCGTGCGCGACTTCTCGCTCATCGAGTCCGCCACCTGGTGGAAGGACGGCCCGGAGATCGAATCCGGCGAACTCGCCCCGGAGGACATCGACACGGAGGTCTTCTTCCTGCCCGCGGCCAACCACACGGAGAAGGCCGGCAGCTTCACCCAGACCCAGCGCCTGGTGCAGTGGCGCCACAAGGCCGTCGACCCGCCGGGGCAGGCGCAGAGCGAGCTCGACTTCTTCCACACCCTGGGTGTGAAGATCCGCGAGCGGCTCGAGGGCTCCGAGGACCCGCGTGACCGTCCCCTGCTCGACCTCACGTGGGACTACCCGATCGACGAGCACGGCGACGTCGACGTCGAAGCGGTGATCCGCGAGATCAACGGCTTCCACATCGGCGGCGAGGACGACGGCCGGCCGGTCGACGGCTTCAACGAGCTGCGCGGCGACGGGTCCACGGCCAGCGGCTGCTGGATCTATGCGGGCGTCTACGCGGGCGGCGAGAATCAGGCGGCGCGCCGGAAGCCCCGCACGGAGCAGGACGAGACCGCGCTGGAATGGGGCTGGGCGTGGCCGGCGAACCGACGGATCCTCTACAACCGGGCGTCCGCGGACCCCGAGGGCCGCCCCTGGTCGGAGCGCAAGCGCCACGTGTGGTGGGACGCGGACGCCGGACGCTGGACGGGCAGCGATGTGCCCGACTTCCCGGCGGATCGCGCCCCGGGCTCGACGTTCGAATCGGCCTACGGCGGCACGGGCTCCCTGCGGGGCGACGACCCGTTCATCATGCAGGCGGACGGCAAGGGGTGGCTCTTCGCCCCGTCGGGCATGATCGACGGTCCGCTGCCCACCCACTTCGAGCCGCAGGAGTCGACGGTCCGCAACCCGCTCTACCGGCAGCAGAACAACCCCACGCGGATGACGATGCCGCGCGAGGACAACCTGTCCGCACCCGGCGCGGGACTGCCCGGCTCCGAGGTCTACCCCTACGTCTTCACGACCTACCGCCTCACGGAGCACCACACCGCGGGCGGCATGTCGCGCTGGCTGCCGTACCTCTCCGAGCTGCAGCCGGAGATGTTCTGCGAGGTGTCCCCGGAACTGGCTGCGGAAGTGGGCCTGGAGCCCTACGGCTGGGCGACCATCGTGTCCCCGCGCGCCGCGATCGAAGCCCGTGTGCTCGTCACCAAGCGCATGCGGCCGCTCACCATCGCGGGGCAGACGATCCACCAGATCGGCCTGCCGTACCACTGGGGCGCGGGCGGCGGCGGTGCCGTCGTCGAGGGCGACTCCGCGAACGACCTCCTGGGCGTCACGATGGATCCGAACGTCTTCATCCAGGCGTCGAAGTCGCTGGCCGGTGCGATCATGCCGGGCCGGCGCCCGCGCGGTCCGGACCGCCAGGACCTCGTCGAGAAGTTCCGCAGCGAAGCCGGCCTCACGGAGGAGTCCGGCAACCAGCACGTGACCGTGCCGCCCGAGTACGTCGCCGCGTCGGTCGCCGCCGGCCACCTCGCGGAGCCGCTGTCCCAGGAGGAGCTCGAGGTCGCCTACGGGCCGCACGGCCCCGGCTGCACGTGCGACACCCCGATGGTCGAGGGTGCGGACTTCCGGCGGGCGGAGCAGCCGACACCGATGACGCACACCCACACGGACGACCGCACGGGTCGGGTGGGGATACTGCCCGGCGCCGAGGCCGTGGCCGAGGGGCCTGCCGGCGGTAGCGTGGGAGAACCCACGGCGGAGACCCCACGGGGCGACGTCGAGGAGGCTGCGCAGGAGCCGGCGGAAGAAGACGCCGAGGTGCGTGACGACGCCGACGGGCCCGGGGATGGTCGGGCGCAGGACGACGACGGCGGGCCCCGGACTGAGAGGGAGGACGACCGATGACGACGCAGGTCCGACGTGAGACCCTCGCGGAAGGAACATCCGCGAGCGGGTCCCCGGCGGCGGAGCCGCTCCTCGCGGATCGTCTGGGCGAGCCCACCGAGCACGCGAGCTGGGGCTCGCAGGCCCACGCGCGCAAGGGCTTCTTCACGGACACGTCGATCTGCATCGGCTGCAAGGCCTGCGAGGTCGCGTGCAAGGAGTGGAACCGCAATCCGCAGGACGGGACCTACGAGCTCCTCGAATCTTCCTACGACAACACCGGTGGCCTGGGCGCGAACACCTGGCGGCACGTCGCATTCATCGAGCAGGACGGCGACCGGATCGAGAAGGCCCGCGAATCGGGCCGGAAGCTCGTGGGTCTGGGGATGCCGACGGTGGGCCCGCCCGCGGGGGCGGCGACGACCTCGGGAGCGGCGGCCTCGAACGAGGACCCGGCGACGGCCTCGGGCGGGGGCTGCTCCGGGTGCGGCCCGTCCGGCTGCGGACCATCGGGCTGCGGGCCGTCCAGCGGCGGGGGCTGCGGCTCTAGTGCACCGGCCGACGCGGCGATCGGTGCTGGTCAGCCCAGCGGGGCGACCGTCACGACGGACGTGCTGGGAGGCCTGCTCGACGGGGGCGGGACCGGAGTGCCCGCGGATCTGTCGGGCATCGACACCACGCCGCCGGACACCGCGGACTTCCGCTGGCTCATGTCCTCCGACGTCTGCAAGCACTGCACGCACGCCGGCTGCCTCGACGTGTGCCCCACCGGCGCGCTGTTCCGCACGGAGTTCGGCACCGTCGTCGTCCAGAACGACGTGTGCAACGGGTGCGGCACGTGCGTGGCCGGCTGCCCGTTCGGCGTGATCGAGCGGCGCGACGACGGCACGATCAACACGCCGACGGACCGTGACGACCGCAGGGCGTCGGAGATGGATGTCCCCGACGCGGGCACCGCGAACAAGTGCACGCTCTGCTACGACCGGCTGCTCGAGGGGCAGGAGCCGGCGTGCTCGCAGACCTGCCCCACGCAGTCCATCAGGTTCGGCGACCGCGAGGACATGGTCGAGAAGGCCGAGGTCCGGGTGCGCGATCTGCACGCGAAGGGGCTGACGGAGGCCCGACTGTACGGAGCGAATCCGCACGACGGCGTGGGTGGCACCGGGTCGGTGTTCCTGCTGCTGGACGAGCCGGAGGTCTACGGACTGCCGCCGGACCCCCGCGTGCCCACGAAGGATCTGCCGGGCATGTGGGCGAGCGCGGGCGCGGCCGCCCTGGGCATGATCGGGGTCGCGGCCCTGTCATTCCTGGGAGGGCGCCGATGACGACCTCGCCGTACGATTCGTACCGTCCGCCGGACGGGGACCGGAAGCGCCGCCGCCGAGGCGGTGGTCGGGGCGGTCGCGGGGGACCGGGTGGCCGTGGTGGTCCGGGTGGCCGCGGCTGGATGAACCGCGGCGCCGACGGCGGGCGCGAGATGCCCATGGTCGAGGACGTCGAGTTCACCTCCTACTACGGCCGACCCATCGTGAAGGCCCCGCCGTGGGGCGACGAGATCAGCCTCTACCTCTTCCTGGGCGGCCTGGCCGGCGGCTCGGCGCTGCTGGGATTGGGCGCTCAGTTCACGGATCGGCCGGCGCTGCGGATGAGTACGCGGTTCGTGTCGCTGGGCGCGGTGGGTGCGGGTGCGCTCGCCCTCGTCGCGGACCTGGGGCGTCCGGAGCGCTTCCTCAACATGATGCGCACCGTGAAGATCACCTCGCCCATGAGCCTGGGGTCGTGGATCCTGGGCGGGTTCGGCACGGGAGCCGGGGTGGTCGCGGCCATCGAGGTCGACCGGCTGACGGGCGAGCGGATCCCCCTGGGGCCGCTGAAGCCGCTGCGGACGGCGCTCCATGCGCTGGAGACGCCTGCTGCCCTCGCCTCGGTCGTGTTCGCTGCCCCTCTGGCGTCCTACACCGGCGTGCTGCTGGGTGCCACGGCCGTGCCCACCTGGAACGCGGCGGGCCGGAACGGTCTGCCGGTGGTGTTCGCGGCCTCGGCGAGTGCGGCGGCGGGCGGCACCGCGATGGTGACGACTCCCGTCGACCAGGCCGGTCCCGCGCGGATCTTCGCGCTTGTCGGCACCGCGGCGGAGCTCGTCGCGATGAAGGTCATGAAGGACCGGATGCACCCGGTCGAGGTCGAGCCCATGGAGACCGGCGAACCGGGAGACAAGCTGCATCGGGCGGAGATGCTCGCGATCGCTGGCGGTGTCGCGACGGCCGCGCTCGAGGTGGGGGTACGGCTGCTGGGACGGCGTGCTGCGCGCGGGGCAGGCCGCGGGCAGACAGCCGTGCGCGTGGGTCTGCAGGTCGCGTCAGCAGCGGCGGGAGCGGCACTGGCGGGGGCCTCGGCGTTCACGAGGTTCGGGGTGCTGGAAGCAGGCATCGCCTCCACGACGGACCCGCGCCACGTGGTGGAGCCCCAGCGGGACCGGCTCGAGGCGCGTCGGGCCGCCGGCATCACGCACGATTCGATCACGACCATCGGCTGAGGGGCTCAGTAGCTGAGTGGTCGGAGCAGGTGAGGGGCTGAGCGGCCGGAGCGGCGGACGGCCGGACGACAAGGAGGTCCGGCCCGAGCGCTGAGCCCACGCGGTTCCGGTCCGTGCAGTCCCGGGCCGGGGGTTCTAGTCTTGGGGCAGGATCACGACGAAGGAGACCCACGATGTCGACATGGCTGATCACCGGATGCTCCACGGGGCTGGGGCGGGCGCTCGCCATCGCAGTGCTCGAGGCGGGCCACGACGCGGTCATCACGGCGCGCGACCCGCAGGTGCTCGCGGAGCTGGGTGATTCGTACCCGGAGACCGCAGCCGTCGTGCCGCTGGACGTGCGCGACCACGACCAGATCATCGCGGCGGTGGATGTGGCGAAGGACCGGTTCGGCGGAGTGGATGTGCTCGTGAACAATGCGGGCTACGGCTACAGGTCCGCCCTCGAGGAGGGCGACCCGGCAGAGGTCGAGCAGCTCTTCGCGACGAACTTCTTCGGGGCCGTCGACGTCATGAAGCAGGTGCTGCCGGGCATGCGGGAGCGCGGGGCGGGCACGATCGTGAACGTCTCGTCCATCGCGGGGCGGACGTCGCAGCCGGGGTCGGGGTACTACTCGGCGACGAAGTTCGCGCTCGAAGGCGCCTCCGATGCGCTGTCGAAGGAGGTCGGGCCGCTGGGAGTGCGGGTCGTCATCGTGGAGCCCGGCGGGTTCCGGACGGACTTCGCGGGGCGGTCGCTCACGCAGTCGGCTGTGCCGATCGAGGACTACGCGGACACCGCCGGCCTGCGGCGGAAGGAGAACGCGACGATCGATGGCCGCCAGCCGGGCGATCCCGTGCGCGCTGCCCAGGCGATCCTGCAGGTGGTGGCCTCGGACAATCCGCCGCTGCGCTTGCTGCTGGGGTCGGACGCGCTGCGCCGCGCCGAGGGCGAGCTCGTCGGCCAGCGCGCGGACATCGACGCGTGGGTCGACGTCACGCGCAGCACCGACTTCCCGGAGTGACCTGACTTCCCGGGGTGAACTGACTTCTCGGGGTGAACTGACGTCCCGGAGTGACGGTGCGGCTGGTGCCTCGTTCCAGATCCACCGCCTCGTCCCGAATCGTCGAGTGAGTGCAAAGCGGACCATCCGGGCGGTCGTGGGGACGGGTTGTACTCACTCGAGTGCCGCAGTGAGGTGGCCACCAGTCACCGGGGCACAGTCGGCGGCCATCAACCACCTGTCACTGGGGCACATCGAGTCGACACTCCTGCACGTCTCGGCCCCGATCCGTGTGCAGGAGTGCCGCCTCGACGAGGGATTGGTGCAGGAGTTCCGCCTCGACACACGTCGCGCTCACCGCACGTCGATGCCGTCTCCCGCGACCGTCTCGCCGATGACGGGGTAGCCGGGCACCTCGCCGACGACCAGCAGCCCGCCTGAAGTCTGGGCATCCGCGAGGACCAGCAGATCGTCCTCCGTGATCCCCGCATCGGCGCGGACGTGGGGCCGCACCCAGTCGAGGTTCCGGCGAGTGCCCCCGGACACGAACCCGTCGCGCAGGGCCTCCGCCGCGCCGTCGATGAGCGGAACCGCCGCCCGGTCGATCACCGCGCCCACGCCCGAGGCCCGCACCATCTTGTGCAGGTGCCCGAGCAGTCCGAAGCCGGTGACGTCCGTGGCGGCCTTCGCCCCGGCGGCCAGAGCTCCGTCCGCAGCATCCCGGTTGAGCGCGGTCATCGATGCGATCGCCGCATCGAACACCTCGCCCGTCGACTTGTGGCGGTTGTTGAGCAGGCCCACTCCGATCGGCTTCGTGAGGGTCAGCGGCAGACCCGCGACAGCAGCGTCGTTGCGCAGCAGCCGGTCCGGGTGCGCGGTGCCGGTGACGGCCATGCCGTACTTGGGCTCCGGGTCGTCGACCGAGTGGCCTCCGATCACCGGGGTGCCCGCCGCGTTCGCCACGTCCAGTCCGCCGCGCAGCACCTCGCTCATGAGCTCCATCGGCAGGACTTCGCGCGGCCATCCGACGAGGTTGATCGCGACGATCGGTGTGCCGCCCATGGCGTAGATGTCCGACAGGGCGTTCGCCGCGGCGATCCGGCCCCAGTCGTAGGCGTCATCGACGACGGGAGTGAAGAAGTCAGCGGTGGACAGGACCGCGAGCCCGTCCTGCACCCGGACGGCTGCGGCGTCATCGCCGTCGTCCAGGCCCACGATCACGTAGTCGAACTTCTGCCCGGAGAGTGACGAGAGGGCGGTCTCCAGTTCCCCCGGGGGGATCTTGCAGGCACAGCCCCCGCCGTGCGCCATGGAGGTCAGTCGGACCGGGGGTGTCTGGATCGTCGGTGTCTGGATCTGCGGCATCTGCTGGTCAGCGTCCTCGGTACCCATATCCGTGAGTGTACGTACGATCGGCGGCCCGTCGACACCCACTGCGCTCGATCCCGTGCTCACTGCCACGGACCCATTGCCGCACACGCCGCGTCGCATCCTCGTCGCGGGTGTGTCCGGGGCGGGCAAGACGACCTTCGCGGGACGGATCGATGCGACCACGGGCATCCCCCACACGGAGATCGACGGCCTGTTCCACGGCTCCGGAGGGGCCGCTCACAGATGTGTTCAGGACCCCCGACCACATCCTCCGGTGGGCGGTCTCCACGCGGCGCAAGTACGCGACGCTGGTGCCGCGCGTTGCCGCCCGAATCCCAGGCCTCGTCATCGTGCGACTGCGGACACCCGCCGAGGCCGCGGCGTGGCTCAGCGGCCCACTCGCCTCTGCGCAGGGTCAGGCGGCGGGCCGCTGAGCGGTGGGGTCCGGCGGGTCGGCCGTCGTGACGGCGACGGTCACGCGTGCCCGGCGCCTGCTGGGCTGAGACGTGCGGGATGCGGAGCTGATCTGCGCCGGTCGGACCGGGCGCCCCAGCGGCCGTCTTCGCGGTGGACCGCGATCGGGTGGTCGAATGTGGCCGTCACGTTGTCCGTGGTGAGCACCCGGTCTGCCGGCCCGTGGTCCAGCAGGGCGCCGTCGCGCAGCAGCAGGGCATGGGTGACGGAGCTCGGGATCTCCTCCAGATGGTGCGTGACCAGGAGAGTCGTGAGGTCCGGGTGCGTCACGGGCAGGACGTCGAGGGTCTCCAGCAGCTGTTCGCGTGCGGCCACGTCCAGGCCCGTCGCGGGTTCATCGAGCAGGAGCAGCTCGGGCTCAGTGAGGAGAGCGCGCGCGAGGAGAGCTCGACCACGCTCGCCCTGCGAGAGGGTGGGCCACGTGGCGCTCACCCGGTCAGCCAGACCGAAGATCGACAGCAGGTGGTGTGCGCGTTCCTGCTGTTCGGGGGTGGGTGTCCAGCGCAGCATGGTCTCGACTGTGCCGGTCAGACCGGTGAGCACGACGTCGAGGGTGGTCAGCTTCGACCGCAGAGGATGACGGGGATTCACGTGCCCGATCCGTTCGCGCAGCGCGCGCAGCTCGACGCGGCCCAGACGGTGCCCCAGCACGTCGACGGTTCCACTGGTGGGGTGCGCCGTCCCGCCTGCCAGGCTGAGGATCGTGCTCTTCCCCGCACCATTGGGACCGAGCATCACCCAGTGCTCTCCGCGCCCCACGGCGAACGAGATGCCGGGGAGGATGACGGTGGAGGCGCGGCGGACGGTGACGTCAGCGAAGGCGAGTGCGGTGGCGCGGGGATCGGTCATGGATGTCCTCGGGATCGTCGGTGGCGGAGTGAGGTGGGTGGAGGATCACGACGTTGCGGAGCGGGGGTCCTTGAGGCCCAGAAGGACCACCCATGCGAGCGCCGGCAGGGCGATGAGCGGCAGGAGCGCGTACTCGAGCCCCACTCGGTCGCCCAGTGCGCCGATCGCGGGGGACGCGAGCCCTCCCACGGAGACGGCCAGGCCCAGGGTAACCCCACTGGCGGTGCCCATGTGCCGTGGCAGGTAGTCCTGGCCCAGGCTGACATGCAGGGAGAACGGCACGTACAGCACGATCGAGGCCAGGGCGATGAAGAGGTAGGCGACCGGCCCGGGGATCAGCAGCATCCCGGCGACGATCGGCACAGCGAGCAGGTAGGCCCACCGGAGGATCGTGGTGCGCGGCCAGCGGCGCGCGAGGTGTCCGCCGATCGCCGTGCCGAACGCGCCCCCGATGTAGAAGACGAAGAGGGATGCGCTGGCCAGCGTCTCACCGACGTCGCGGTGCACGCTCATGAAGAGCACGATGAACGAGCCCATTCCCACGAAGACGATGGACCGGCAGATGATCGCGATCGACATCCGCAGGAATGCCGGCCAGTCGTCCCTCGCCCCGGCCGCACTGCTGCCCGCTCGTCGCGCGGTCACCGGTGCGGGCGAGTGGAAGCGGCCGATGAGTCCGACGGCGACGATGCCCGTCAGCGCCGGGATCACGAGCAGCGGCGCAGCCCGCAGTCCGAAGATCCCGACGGTCGCGGCGACGAACAGCGGGGAGACGGCGAAGCCGATGTTGCCGCCCAGGGAGAACCAGGACATCACGACGTGATCGTCGCGGCTGATCTCACGTGCGCGGCTGGCCCCCGCGGGGTGGAAGGCGGCGACTCCCGCACCGGAGACGGCGGCCGCGAGCGCCGTGATCCAGAAGGATTCGGACAGGGCGATCGCGCCGACTCCCACGCCCGCGAAGAGGATGCTCACAGGGATGAGCCACCGCATCGACCAGCGGTCGCCGAGGGCTCCGAAGAGCGGCTGGATGACCGAGGAGGACAGGGAGGACGCGAGCACGATCCCGGCCGCGGCAGCGTAGGTGTACCCGCGCTCCAGCACGAGGAAGGGGACGAGCGCGGCGATCGCGCCCTGGTAGAAGTCGACGCTCGCGTGGGAGTACGCCAGCAGCCGCGCCCCATGACGGGCGCTGCGCGATACGGGCGTGGAGAGCGGGGCGGACGACGTCATGCGTCCTATCCTGCCGCAGTTCAGTCGCCGACCTGCAGTACCTCTCCGAGCCCCAGTCGCCGGTACTCGGCACCGCCGATGAGCCCCGGCAGGATCTTGTCGGCGATCTGCCTGCCCTCCGCGGACAGGATCGCATCGTGGATCGGGACGACTGTGGTGGGGGAGACCTCGGCGGCGTAGTCGGCCGCCTCGGCGAGCTTCATCCACGGAGCGCTGACGGGCAGGGCCAGCAGCTCGACCCGCGCGTCGTCCGGCAGTCGGGGGAAGGAGTCTCCCGGGTGGAGGACGACCTCGTCGATGAGGAAGGCGAGGTTGGAGACCTGCGGCAGGCTCGGATGGATGACGGCGTGCTGCCCGCCCAGCGCCCGGACGCGGAATCCGGCCGCCTCGAAGTCGTCCCCCGGCCCGGTGACGTGCACCCGGGCGACCGGGGCACCAGCGGTGGCCAGGGCCTCGGCGACGGATCCGGGTGCCCACACCTGCAGGTCGGGAGAATCGGCCATCGCCGCCGCGAGCCGCTCCGGCTCGACATGGTCGGCATGCTCGTGGGTGATGAGGACTGCCGCGGTCCGTTCGAGCAGTCGCGGATCGGTGAAGGATCCGGGGTCGATCGCGAGCCGTGCGCCGTCGCGCTCCAGCCGGATACCGGCGTGGCCCCACACTGAGAATTCGAGTGCCATGAGTACTCCTTCCGCGCCGCGTGGGCGCTCACGGACGGGGCTGGGGGATCTGACCGTCTCCACCGTAGACGGGGAAGGTCTGCAGTGGGAGTGGCGTGCGGAGGGCTCGGCGGACGTCATCGGAGTGGTGCCGTCACCGAGGCCCCAGCTCCTCTGTGAGGCAGTCGCCGAGGCCCGGGTGGGCGAAGTCGAACCCCGCCCGTTCCAGCGCGGTCGGCACCGCGTGCTGCCCGGCGAGCGCGAGTTCGTCCGCGCCGTCCTCACCCAGCAGCAGGGCGGGGCCGAACCGAGGCGCTCGGAGGAACGCAGGGCGGTGCACGTGGGAGCCCATCGCCTTCGCGAACTCCTTCTGCCGCACGATGCCCGGCGCCACGGCGTTGACCGGCCCCGTCAGAGTCGCATCGACGATCGCCCGCGCATAGACCCGCACGAGGTCGTCGTGGCTGATCCACGGGAACCACTGCTCGCCGGAGCCCAGCGGACCGCCGCCGCCGGCGAGGTACAGCGGGACCTGCAGCGCGAGGAGCCCGCCCAGTCCGCTCATGACCAGTCCGGTGCGCACGGAGACGCGGCGGACCCCGGCGGATTCGACGGCGGCGGCCTCGGCCTCCCAGGTGCGGCAGACCTCGGCGAGGAAGCCGTCGCCCGCAGGCGCTGCCTCATCGGCCGGCGTGCGTCGGTCCGTCCCGTAGAGGCCGACCGCCGATGCGCAGATGAAGGCTTCGGGACGGTCCTGCTCCGGCAGGGCTGCGATCGTCGTGGCGAGCAGGCGCGTCGTGTCGATGCGCGAGGTGAGGATCTCGTCCTTCGCCCGGTCCGTCAGTCGGCCGCCGATGCTGCGGCCCGACAGGTTGACGACCACGTCTGCCCACGCGAGGTCCTCGCGCAGCAGGTAGCCGGCCTGCGGGTCCCAGCGGGATTCCTGATCGGGGCGCTCGCCGGTGTCGGAGAGGGGGCGTGTGTCGTCCGCGGAGGTCGTGCCGGGGGCGGCCGCTGCCGAGGCCGTGGCAGGGTCGCCTGCTGTGCGGGCCCGCGCTGCGCTGCCGGCCGCAGGCTCGTGCCGGACCAGCCGACGCACGGTGTGGCCTGCGGTCATGAGCAGGGCGCACAGCTGGGTGCCGACGAGCCCCGATGCGCCGGATATGAGAATGCGCAGCGGCCGCGCGCCGCCGATCGTGGGCGCATCGATCTGACGGAGGAAGTCGAACTCCCGGTGCAGCCTGTCGGTGCGAGCGGCGAAGGTGCTGCGCAGGGTCTTGAGGAGCTGGTTCTCCGGGATGCGCGCTCCGGGCAGGCGGGAGAGTCGCGACCCGATGCGGGAGCCCAGCTCCGTGTCCGTGAGCAGGGCGGCGCGGGGAAGTTCGACGGTGACGTCGTCCTCGACGGAGGTGGCGATGGCTTCGGTCGAGGAGGCCGGGTCGCCGGCGGAGCGGAACACGTGCCGGTGCTCCCACGAGCGCAGCGGCGCCAGCGGCGAATCGACCATGAGGTCGCCGAAGCCGAAGGCGCTGCCGGTCAAGGCAGTGGGGGAGTTCTGCTGCGGGTCGGCATTCTGCGGGTGCGCTGCGAGCGGCGCGACGCCCGGGTCGTCCAGTGCGAAATGCTCCGACTTCCACGGGACGCGCACGGATCCCCGTGAGCCGGGGACCGCGATCTTCATCGATGTGCGGGTGCCGGGGGCATTCGGGTTCCCCTCGGCGACGACGGTCTGCGCCCAGTGGGGTGAGAGGCGGGTGACGGCGCCGGGCAGCGAATGCCAGCGCACCACCTGATCGAGCGGCGCGGCGATGGTCTCCTGCGAGTGGAAGCGGGTCATGGTGAGTCCTCTCGGGTCGGGTGTGTGGTCTGCGGGCAGGACTGCGGGAGGGCGATGACGTCGTCCGCGGTCCGCGCGAGCACCTCCAGCATCTGCGAGAAGCCGGGCTCCTCGACCGGGAAGTGGCCGCTGCCGTCCAGCATGTGTGAGGCGTGACCATACCCGGCGAGGCGGGAGTGGAAGGTGAGGGACACATCGGCGGGTGTCCAGCGGTCCTCAGCCGGGTGCACGAGGGTGGTGGCCGGGCCGGAGTAGTCCTCCGGGGCGACGAGCGGGCCGTCCGTCACGAGCGTGCGGTACCAGCCCAGCGGCATCGCGCCGGCGCCTCCGCGGTCGTCGGTGGTGACGGCCTCGGCGAGGCCCGGGTCGTTCGCGATGAGCTCCATCGGCGCGATCGTGGCGAGGGGGAGGAAGGCGGAGGCCAGGGGACCTCGGGCCAGGGTCAGGGAGGTGGGTACGACCGGTGCGATCTGCGGCCAGCGGGAGATCCGGCGCAGGACCGCGACGTCGGAGAGGTCCAGCAGGCAGGTTGCGACTACGGCGTCGACGTGCGGGGAGACGGCACCCAGGTCGTAGGCGAGCATCCCACCCATGCTCGCGCCGATGGCGATGAACGGCCGGTCAGCGATCCGAACGGTCAGTCCGAGGAGGAGCTCCTGCCAGTCTCCGTAGGTCACGTCCGGGTCGTGGGCGGGGCGGGTGAGGCCGTAGCCGGGCAGATCAGCCAGCACCACCTGGATGCCGAGGGCCGCGATGTGAGCGGCGAACGGGCGCATGGCCGCGGCGTTGCCGCCCGCGCCGTGTATGAGAAGGGCTCGGACGGGCGCATCATCGCTGCCGATCGCCTCGACATGGACATCCCACCGCCTGTGCCGCCAGGTGCCCATCCGCACCTGCGTCCCCGCGGGGACGGGGCGGACGAATGTTTCGTACCGGCGTGCGTGGGAGGTGAGGGTCGTGAGGGGGACAGCGGGATCGAGCAGGGATCCGAGGCTCATGGGGGCGAGCCTACGGCCGGCGCGGACCGACGGACAGGTCGAGAGCTCAACACTCGAGCGATTTCCGCCGTGGAATCACTCGAGTGTTGAGCTCTCGGCGACTCAGGTCGATCTGCCGCATGCGCTGCTGCGCGGTCGCGACCCCTGATAGATTCGCGGGCGGAGGCGTCTGCGTCCTGGTGGTCGTCCCGGTCTTCAAAACCGGCGAAGCTCAGTATCTGGGCTTGGCGGGTTCGATTCCCGTCCGCCTCCGCCGAGCTTCCGTCGTCCGAAGGAGGGCCCGTGGCGCACGATCCCCGCACGCAGGCAGGCGGTACCGCCGGCGATGATCCCGTCCGCGGCACCGGCGAACCAGCCCACGGCGACCCAGCCCGCGGCACCGGCGACCCCCGTCGCCGCATCCCCCGCACCGACGCCCTGCTGGCCCTGCCGCCGGTGGAAGCCGCAGTCGCCTCCCTGGGCGAGAGCGTCGTCAAGGGGCTCATCCGAGCCACGCAGGATCGTGCCCGCACCGGCGCCATCGCGCCCGAGGCCGTTCAGACGGAGCTGCTGACCGCTCTCGGCACTCAGCGCGCCTCCTCGCTCACACCGGTCCTCAACGCCACAGGCGTGCTCGTCCACACGAACCTGGGCAGGGCGCCGCTGTCCCAGGCCGCCCGGACGGCGCTCGCCGACGCGGCCGGATACACCGACCTCGAGTTCGACCTCGCCTCCGGGTCCCGCTCCCGCCGAGGCGCCGGGGCCCGCGCGTCCCTGCTCGCTGCCTGCCCGGCCGCCGAGGACGCCCTCGTCGTCAACAACGGCGCCGCCGCCCTCATGCTCGCGACCACCGCCTACGCGCAGGACGCGTCCGTCCTCATCAGCCGGGGCGAGTTCGTCGAGATCGGGGCAGGCTTCCGCCTGTCCGACCTCATCGAGTCCGCGGGTGTTGTTCTCACCGAGGTCGGTACGACGAACCGGACGCATCTGGCCGACTACTCACGAGAGTTCGAGCGGTCGGACGCGTCCGCGGACGCGGGTGGTGTCACCTACCTGCGCGCCGTCGCGTCTCCACCCATCGGTGCGGTTCTCAAGGTCCACCGCTCCAACTTCCGCATCGACGGATTCACCGCGGAATCGTCGATCGCGGACCTGGCGGCGCTGTGTCATGAGCGGGACGTGCCGCTCATCGTGGACCTCGGCAGCGGGCTGCTGGAGCCGGATACACGACTGCCGGAGGAGCCGGATGCCGCGACCGCGCTCGCCGCCGGGGCGGACGTCGTCATCGCATCCGGAGACAAGCTGCTGGGCGGTCCGCAGGCGGGGATCCTCCTGGGCCGGGCGGACGTCATCGCGACTCTGTCCCGCCACCCGATGGCGCGGGCGGTGCGGGCCGACAAACTCACGCTCGCCGCGCTCGAGGCCACCCTCGCAGCCGGCGAGCCGCCCGTCCACGAGGCACTCCACCTCGACCCCGAGGTCCTGCGCCTCCGCACGGAACGCCTCGCCGCCGCGCTCGACGGGCAGATGGCTGCGCGCATGGAGCGGATGCAGTCCGGTACCGGCGTGCCCGAGCGAGCAGTCGAAGGTGCGACCGCGGATGCGGATCAGTCGCAGCCCCGCCGAAGCCTCGTCGCCGCGCACGTCGTGCAGCACGCCGGCCGCGTGGGCGGGGGCGGCGGCACCGGAGTCGATCTGCCCGGTTGGGCGCTCGCCGTCCCCGAGGCCGCGGCTGCGCCCCTGCGCACCGGCACCCCCGCGATCGTGGGCCGGGTGCACGAAGGCCGCTGTCTCATCGACCTGCGCTGCGTGCCGGAGGACCGCGACGGCGACATCGCGACCGCCATCGTCGACGTGCTCGCGAACCTGATCCCGGAGCCGGACTCACGATGACGCGGCCAGGGTCGTTCGTCGTCGCGACGGCCGGGCACGTGGACCACGGCAAGTCGACGCTGGTGCGCGCGCTCACGGGCACCGAGCCGGACCGCTGGGACGAGGAGAAGCGCCGCGGCCTCACCATCGACCTGGGATTCGCGTGGACGGCGCTGCCCAGCGGCCGCGAAGTCTCCTTCGTCGACGTGCCCGGGCATGAGCGGTTCCTCGGGAACATGCTCGCCGGGATCGGGCCCGCCCCGATCGTCCTCTTCGTCGTCGCCGCCGACGAAGGGTGGATGCCGCAGTCGGACGACCACCGCGACGCGATCGCGGCGCTGGGCATCCGGCGGGGCCTGCTCGTCGTGACCCGGGCGGACCTCGCTCCGGATTCCGTCGCTGAGGTCGTCGCCCGCTCCCGCACGGAGCTTGCGGGAACAGGCCTCGCCGAGGTGGAGGCGGTCTCCGTGTCCGGGACGACAGGGGAGGGGCTCGATGCGCTGCGGGAGGCGCTCGATCGCGTGCTCGCACAGGCTCCGGTACCGGACACCGGTGCGCGCGTGAGGATGTGGATCGACCGGGCCTTCAGCATCTCCGGTGCGGGGACGGTGGTGACCGGCACGCTTGGGGCAGGGGTGCTGCGGCCCGACGACGCGCTCGTCATCGCAGGTGAGAAGGCTCGTGAGACGGTGACGATCAGGGGTCTGCAGAGTCATGACGCGGCTGAGGACGCACTGGCGCCGGTGACCCGCGCCGCGGTGAACCTGCGCGGCATCGCTGCGGACGACCTCGGACGCGGCGACGTCCTGCTGACCCCCGGCGCCTGGACGCTCACCGATACCGTCGACGTGCGCAGGGCGACAGGCGAGGACTTCGACGATGCCCCGCGCGAGCTGTCAGTGCACGTGGGCACGGCTGCCGTGCAGGCGAGGCTGCGACCGCTGGGCACCGAGCACGCCCGCCTCACCCTCGCCCGACCCCTGCCGCTCACCGTGGGCGACCGGATCCTGCTGCGGTCGACGGGCAGCCGAGCGGTGCGCGCGGGCGTGCAGGTGCTCGACGTCGACCCGCCCGCACTGGCGCGCCGCGGTGACGGCCGGCGCCGCGCAGAGACGCTTGCCGGCATGAGTGCCGAGGGGGACCTCCTCCACGAGGTCCGCCGCCGGGGTGCTGTGCCGGTCGCGCTGCTGACGTCCCTGGGAGTGGCCGTGCCGGAGGATGGGGCCGCGAGCGGCGCCGATGGTGGACGGCGTGGATTCGAGAAGACCGGCTCTCACGACCGTGAACCGCACCCAGCCTCTGCGCTGCCGGAGGGCGTCGTGCGGGTGCGCGATCTGCTGGTCGATGCGGAGCGGCTGGACGCGTGGGCGGCAGCGCTGGGAGACGCGGTCGAAGCAGACCACTCAGCGGACCCATTGTCGCCTGGTCTCACAGGGAAGGCAGCGGTCGATCGCCTGGGTCTCCCCGACCTCGGCGGTTTCGAAGAGGACCGTCAGCAGGCGGCGCAGGCGACCTCGGCGCTGTTGTCTGCAATCGTTCGGAAGAGCGGGCTTCTCGTCGAGGACGGGCGGATCCGGTCGAAGGCGGCGGTCCGCGGCATGGGAGCGGCCGAACCGGCGGTCCAAGCACTCGAGAAGGACTGGGCGGGGTCTCCGTACCGCGCGCCGGAGGCCCGTGACCTGGAGCGGTTGAGGCTGGGACCGCGGGAGATCGCGGCAGCGGAGAAGCAGGGCAGGCTCATCCGTCTGGGCGGGTCGGACGCTCGCGGGGGAGCGGGCGTGCGCGGCGGGACCGCAGGTCAGGGCGACAGCATCCTCCTGGGGCCGCAGGCACCCGCGCAGGCGATGCGGGTGCTGACGGGGCTATCGCAGCCGTTCACGACGAGCGAGGCGCGGAAGGCTCTCGATACGACGCGGCGGACTGTGATCCCGCTGCTGGAGCACCTGGACGCGCGGGGCTGGACGAGGCGGTTGGACGCCGGTCATCGGGAGGTCGTCGGCCGTTGAGAGTGCGGAGTCCCGGTGGGTCGCCCAGCGGAAGTCGGGGACAGGACCTCACCCAGTGCGTCCCGTTCGTCCTCAAGGAGGCGCTGCATCCGCATGGGCGATTCTCGCAGAGGTCCTGCGTCAGGTCTGGGTGAAGCGCGTCCGGTATGACGTGGGCGTCGTGGCGTATTCAGCGACGAAGCGCTGACGGAACGTCACGGGACTGCTGAACCCGCACTCGTCCGCGATGCGTGCGACCTGCCACGACGTGGTCTCCAGGAGCGAGCGGGCCCGGTCGAGCCGCCTCGACCGCACCCACGCTGCGGGACCGGTGCCCGTCACCTCGTGGAACCGGCGTGTGAAGTTCCGGCGGCTCATGTGGGCACGCTCCGCCAGATCGTCGACGGAGAGGGAGCGGTCGAGGTGCGCGAGCGCCCACTCGATCACCTCGCCCAGGGCGCCGTGGCCGTCCTCTGCGGGCAGCGGACGCTCGACGTACTGGGCCTGTCCGCCCTCGCGGTGCGGGGCGATGACGAGCTGGCGGGCCACCCTGGCCGCCGCAGCGGCTCCCAGGTGCTCGCGGACGATGTGCAGACAGGCATCGAGAGCCGAGGCCGTGCCTGCGGACGTGAGGACGTCGCCGTGATCGATGTACAGAGCGGACTGGTCCACGTCCACGCGGGGAAAGCGGCCGGCGAAAGCGCCGGCCGCTGACCAATGGGTCACTGCCGAGCGGCCGTCCAGGGCGCCGGCCTCCGCCAGCGGAAACGCGCCCAGGCACAGCCCCACCACCGTGGTGCTCCGGCTGTGCGCCGTGCGGATGAGGTCCGTGAGCCCGACGGGGGAGGGGCGCAGGTCCTCGTGCCAGGACGGGAGGATCAGGAGGTCGGCGCCCTGCGCCGCTTGTGGATCCCCGATCGGCGCGAGGTCGATTCCCTCTGCCGTGCGGATCGTGCCCCCGGTGTCGCTCCAGAGCACGACCTCCCAGTCGTCGGCGAGACCTAGTCGCCCGACCTCTCCGAACACCGTGACGGGGGCGGTCGTGTGGAAGAGGGAGATCCCGTCGAAGATGTGGACTGCGATCCTCATGTGGCCCGATTCCATCGATAATGCGCGTTCATGCCACTCACGGTACGCGTCCCGACCGGGGGATGCTGGATGCGGCAGCATCCGATCACACCAGGAGGAATCACCATGTCCGCACCCCGCCGCGCTCTCATCGTCGTCGACGTCCAGAACGACTACTTCGATGCGGAGGGCCCGCTCGCCATCCAGTACCCGCCGCGCGACGAGTCGCTCGCGAACATCGTGCGCGTCCTCGAGGCGGCCCAGCAGGCCGGTCTGCCCACCGCAGTGGTGCAGCACCAGTATCCGGAGGGCTTCCCGGTCTTCGCCGAGGGGTCCGAGGGACAGAAGCTCCACGCGGATGTGGGCGCGCTCGCACACGACGGGTGGAAGCGCGCGACGAAGTCGGTCGCCAGCGTCTTCCCGGAGACTGGCCTCGCGGCGTGGCTGGAGGAGAGCAGCGTCGACACGATCACGCTCGTCGGCTACATGACCAACAACTGCATCCTCGGCACTGCAGCGGATGCCGAGCCGATGGGCGTGGCCGTCGAGGTCCTGTCCGACTCCACCGGCGCGGTCAACCTCACGAACGCGCAGGGCAGCGTCCCGGCCCAGCAGGTCCACGAGACCCTCATGACGCTGCTGAACTCGAACTTCGCGGCCGTCAGCAGCACGGAGACGTGGCTGAAGGCGCTGGAGTCGGGCGAGGCCATCGAAGGCAGCAATCTCCCCGCCTCCGCCACGGGGGCGTGAGCCGGCTGCGGCGGAACGTCCCGGATGAGAACGCGATGACCCCCTGCCAGGTGGCAGGGGGTCATCGCGTGTTGTCATCCGGGACGTTCCGCTCCGGGACCGGTCCCGGGGTCAGCCCACGTCGTGGGAGACGACGACGTCCGCGCGCTTCGGGGCCTTGATGAATGGAGCGCAGACGACCGCGCTCGTCGCGAGGATCCCGCCGACGATGAACGCGATGCGGGCGCCGTGGAACAGGCCGTCGACCAGTTCGGACCCGCCCGTGGTCTCTGCGGCTGCGACGGCGCTCATGACCGTCACGAAGATCGTGGTGCCGATCGCGCCGCCCAGCTGCTGGCCGGTGTTGAAGATGGCCGAGCCGTGCCCGTAGAGATGGTGGGGGACGTCGCTCAGCGCGGCGGACAGGAGGCCGGTCATCAGCATGGCCAGGCCGATGCAGAAGATCGTGTGGAACGCGACGATGAGGCCGAGCGCGGTGCCCGGGTCGATGGTCGTGAACAGCCACTGTCCCAGCGCCAGCATGAGAGCACCGGGGATCAGTACCGGGCGCGGGCCGTGGCGGTCGAAGACTCGGCCGAAGATCGGTCCCACCGCGATCTGGATGAGTCCACCGGGAAGCAGCATCATGCCGATGGTCATGGTGCTCAGGCCGCTGCCGTTCTGCAGGAAGATCGGCAGGATGACGACGGTGCCGAGCAGTGTGCCCATGGCGATCATGATCATGGCGACGCTGAGCGTGAATGTGCGGTTCGCGAAAGGCTGCAGGTTCAGCAGTTCACGGCCGATGCGAGTCAGGTGGACCTGTCGGGTGATGAACAGCGCCAGTGCGGCGAGGCCGATCACGAGGCTGACCAGCGGGACCGTGGGGCTGTCCAGGACGCTGCCGAACGTGGAGATCGCATAGACCAGACCGCCGAACGCGAATGCGGAGAGGATGACGGAGAAGACGTCCACCGGCAGCCTGCGGTTGGCCGACGGCACCTTGATGAAGACGATTCCGAGGACCAGGATGACTGCGGCCAGAGGTGCCATCACTCCGAAGATCCAGCGCCATGACAGCGAGTTGACGATGATGCCCGACACGGTGGGGCCGATCGCGGGACCGACTGCGATCACGATCGAGTTCAGACCCATGACCATTCCCCGGTGCTGGGCTGGGACGAGTGACAGGGTGGTGCTCATGAGCAGCGGCAGCACGATGGCGGTGCCGATCGCCTGGATGATGCGGGAGATCAGCAGGACGCTGAAGCTGGGAGCGACGATCGCCAGGACGACGCCGACGAGGAAGCTGCAGAGCGCGAAGACGAAGAGGGTTCGCAGGGTGAAGCGCTGGATCAGGTAGCCGGTCAGGGGGATGACGACTGCCATGGTCAGGAGGAATCCGGTGGTCAGCCACTGACCCGCCTCCGCGGTCACCCCGAAGTCCGCCATGATCGATGGCAGCGCCACCGTGAGTACGGTCTCATTGAGGATCATCAGGAAGGCGCCGAGCGCCAGCGCGCCGATGATCCCGGTGAGCTGCTTCGTCGACAGAGCAGGTGGGGCCGGCGGGGCAGGACGGGCTGGTGAGGCCTGCGCGGCCGGTGCGGAGTGGGTGGACGTCGTGCCTTCGGCGGACTGAGCCATCGGGGCTACCTCTATCTGTGTGATGTGAACCGTCACGCATCATGTCATGGTCTGACATCTTTCATAAGCCAAACCTGTCAGTGTGTGACGCATATAATGCTGAGGAGGCATCCTCGGCCCGACAGGCCGCACTCCGTCACGAAATGAGCCGAACCGTGGGAATCCGAGAAGAGCACCGCGCTCGCATGCTCCGCGACATCCAGAGCGCTGCGCTGGACCTGGTCGAGCAGCAGGGCCTGGACGCGACGACGATCGGGGACATCGCTGCGCGGGTGGGGGTCTCCGAACGCACCGTCTTCCGGTACTACGCGTCCAAGGAGCACGCGCTCATGCCCGGTCAGCAGGGGCTGATCGACGCGCTGGTGGGGCACGAGAGTGCGCACACCAGCGCCGCGGGCATCCTCGAGGACCTGCTGGCAGTGGTGCGCGAGCTCTTCTCCCACGAGGTCGAGCAGCGTGACTTCCGCCGGATCTCCCGCCTGCTGGTCCATGAGCCGGAGATGGTGCGGGTGGTGGCGCGGCAGGAGCGGAGCATGGTCGAGGCGCTCAGCAGAGAGCTCGTGCGGCGCGACGCTCTGGGGGCGCTCCAGGGACTGGTGGTCGCGGAGGTCGTGACCGCCACCTGGCGGATCGCGTGGCAGTCCTTCGCGCAGGAGGAGTTCGACGGCAAGGACTCCGACCCGCTGGCACTCTTCGACGAGACGGTGCGCGAACTGGCAGGGCTGTTCCCCGGCGCCTGAGTTCCTGAGCCCTCGTCGTCCCGACGGAGCGCGCCGAGGTGACCAGCCAAGCCAGCCGAGGTCCCAGGCACAGTCCGGTGGCCCGGGCACACGTCGGTGGCCCGGACGCCGAGGCCGAGTGCGCGGTCCCTCCGTGTACCGTGAGATGGCCGCTGCGGACCGTGATCGTGAGCCCTCAGACCCCGTGCGCGCCCGTTGTGCCTCATCGTCTCGTCGTCGGAAAGGACTCCCATGACCGTTCGCATCATCGTCATCGAGCACGAGGACGGCACGGATGCGCGCCGATTCGGTCGTTGGCTGGAGGCGGCGGGGGCGACCCTGGATGTGCGTCGCCCCTACCGCGAGGCGAAGTCGTGCGGTGCGGTCGAGCGGGACGCGGCGCTCGCCCACCTGCCGACGCTCGAGGAGCTGCGGGAACCCGGGGTGGGCCTCGTCGTCCTGGGCGGTCAGGACGGGCCGATGGACGATGAGCAGAACCCGTGGTTCCCCGCGGTGCGTGAGCTCCTCCTCGCGTCGGTCGCAGGGGAGTTCACGAGCGTGAACATCTGCCTGGGCGGCGAGATGCTCGCCGAGGCGCTTGGGCGACCGGTCGTTCAGCGAGAGGTTCCGCAGGTGGGGCTCATGACGGGGCACCTGCGTGCGGAGGCGGCTGACGATCCGCTCTTCTCGCGTGTTCCCGCGGAGTTCCCCGTGGTGCTGTGGCACGGGCTGCAGATGGAGCTGCCCGACGGGGCGACGCATCTGGTCGACGGGACGGACGCGCCGATCCAGGCGTTCCGGGTGGGGTCGGCGTGGGGCACGCAGTTCCACCTCGAGGCCGATGCGGCTTTGCTGCGCGGCTGGGCGAAGGACGGGTCCTCCCTGCCGGGCGGGTTGACGGTCGATGAGGTCGTCGCGCCGGTGGCGGACGCGGAACCTGCCCTCCAAGAGGCGATGGACCCGATCGCCCGCGCCTACGTGGAGCTCCTGGCGGCCGAACGCTGACGGGCGCTGCCGACCCCTGAGCACTGCCGGGTGCCCCCGACCCCTGAGCGCTGACAGCCGCCGAGCGCTCCTGGCCGCCGCTCACTACGCTGCGCCTTCCGCGCCCCCGTATCCCCTCGAGACGCCGGTTACCGGTATCAAACGCCGCGCTCTGGCACGGTGTTTCATACCGGTAACCGGTGTTTCGTATCGCTGGTGCTCAGCCGGCGCGAGAGACGGCGTGCTTGATGTCGTGGAACGTCGACGGCGAGAACAGGTCGGCCCACGTGAGCTGGTAGACGCGGTAGCCGAGGTTCCGCAGCTGGTAGTCCTGCCGGCGTTCGCGGCGGGCACGCGCGGCGCCTGTCTCTCCGTCGGTGTACTTGATCTCCCCATTCACCTCGACGATGATCTTCGCTCCGCGATGGAGGAAGTCGACGCGAGCGATGAAGCCATCGTCCTTCGTACCGAAGGTGGCCTGCGGCACGAATCCCGCGATGCCGTGCTCGTGGAAGCGGACTGCGCAGATGGACTCCGCGGGGGACTCTCGCGCACGGTCTCCCAGAGAGAACGCCGTCCGAGCCCGCACCGAACCACGGCGCCGGCGGATGGACCTGGCCAGTTCGGCGATGTCCTCCGTGGACACCAGCTCCTTGCGCAGGGCATGGTCGATCATCGGCACGGAGACGTCCAACGGATAGTCGAGGGCGACATCCAGGAGCGTCCGGCGCACAGTCGTGACAGGCAGTCCGTCGATCTCTGTCGCTTCGCTGGGGTGGAGGACGCGCTGTCGGATGATGACCTGCTTGTAACCGCGCGACCTCCCAGGGCGCACGGCTTCAGCACGACCCTGGATCGGTCGGGTGAATGGCAGACCCCACAGGAGCGCGGCGCTGACGTGGGACAGAGTGCAGTCCTCGGCGAGGTCGTCCACGTATGTCCGCGTGAGGATCCGCAGCCTCGCTGCATGACCACGGAGCCCTTTCACATCGAGATCGATGAGGTCCCCGGTTGAGCGCTGCTTCAGCAGTGCCAGTGCGGCATGCGATCTGCGCGGGCAGTCTGGCCGGACGACGTACAGACCGCGTCGGACTCGTATGAGACAGCAGCGGAGTGCATCGGTGACCAGAGACCGTGAGAACCCCGCGCGGTGAAGGTCCGCTCGAGTGATGATGACGTCCATGCACCGACGGTCGCGCGCAGACAGAAGAGGTTCAAGAGCCCTCATATCCCTGTGGATAGAGCATGGAGCGTGCACGTGATTGTGACCTCGGGTGGGCACGTCGCGCCTCGTCGATTCCTACAGGTGCCCACACGCCGGCTACCGACACGAAACGCCGCGCCCTGGCACGGTGTTTCGTACCGGTAACCGGCGTCTCGGCGAGGACGGGACGGTGAGGAGGGGAGGGTGGGGAGGGGCCGGAGGGGACGGACGAGAGCCCCGGCCCGCGCACGGCCTCAGAAGAAGCCGCTCGTGATCTCCTCCGACTCCTTGGCCAGCCCGTTGTCCCGCTTCCATTCGAGCCACAGGCGGTACGTGTCCTCATCGGACGGGTCCGTCTCCATGAACTTCGCCCACTCCTCGTCGAGGCGCTCGCCCCGCTCGATGAGCTCGTCCTGCTTCGCCTGCGCCTCATCGCTCCAGCGGTCGTGCTCCTCGAGCCAGCGGATCGTGCCCTCGTGGAACGGCGTCTCCGTGGGGACGTCGAGGACCTGCTCGGGCTCCCAGCGCGGCAGGCTGATCGTCGTGTCCTTGTACTCCGGGTACGTCTTCGCCATCGCCTCGATCAGCGTGTAGATCTGATCCTCCGGCATGTCGTCGTACGCTGCGATCGCGACGCTGTAGAGGACGCCGTTGCTCTCTTCGCCCTCTTCCTGCGCCGGAGCGCGGTCGAAGGAGCCCACATTCAGCGCCGGGACGACCGCCTGCATGCGCTCGACCGCCTCCTCGTCATCCGCGTCCAGGTCGACCCATTCGACGTCGACATTCGACGCGAGCTCGTAGAGGGAGCCGCCGTAGACCGCGCCGTAGATCATGTCGATCTGCCCGTCCTGCATCGCGGAGGCCTGCTCGCCGTAGCCCACATTCACGAGTTCGACGTCGTCCAGGGTGAGGCCGCCGTGCGCGAGCAGCGCCTGCACCTTCGCGTTGGCAGACGGGTTGGCGGTGTACAGGGGCACGCGCATCCCCTCGAGATCGGCCATCGATTCGATGCCGTCGCCCGTGCGCGTCATGACGCCGTGCGGTGACAGCGGAGCCCAGACGACGCGGATGTCCTGCGGCCCCCAGTCCTCGTTCGCGAACTCGTTGACGCCCTCGAAGCCGAAGATGTACTCGTCACCCAGACGGCCGACCTTCGCCGCGCCTGCCCGCAGCGCCGCCAGCCGACCCACGGACGTATCGGACGTGATGATGCGCAGCCGTGCGCCGGTCTCCAGCGACACCCGGTCGGTCACGCCGGCCAGATCTGCGTACGAACCCGTGGTCGTGCCGTACGTGGTGAAGACAAGCGGGTCCGGCAGGCCACCGACCACATTGTTCTGCGCCTCGCAGCCCGACAGCACGAGAGCCCCGGCAGCGACAGCGGCGACCACAGACGTCGCCCGAGCGCGCCTGTGTGCACGATTCTTCAGCCTGATCATGTGTGCTCGTGTGCTCCTGCCATCGTCGTCGACCGGTCGGGTGGACCCGGGCACATCGTAGCGGACTACTGAGCCGTGCATCACTAATGATCATCAAATGATACTCAGGCGGCAAAACTGCTGAACGGCCGGAACATCAGACCGCGGAGCGCACGCGCAGGTTCTCCGAGAAGTTCTCCGCGAGCGCTTCGCCTGCGCGGTGGTGGAAGTCGCGGGTCGCCTCGCGCACGGCCCGGACGTCTCCGGCATCGAGCGCCTCGAGGACCTTCCGCTGTCCGTCCACCGTGATCTCCGGCCAGCCCGGGATGTCCGAGTACAGGGTGCGCGGGACGAACCGGATGCACAGCCCTGCCGTCCACCGCAGCTTGGGGGAGCGCGAGGCGTGGTTGATGAGCGAGTAGAACGCGCGATTGCGCGAGTCCAGACCGTTCGCGGCGTCGCGGTGGAGCATCGCGATCGATTCGTGGTGGAGCGCCCTGAGCTCGGTCCGCTGCGCATCGGTCAGCGCGTCCATCGCCCGCGCTGCGAGCTCACCGCTCACGAATCCCAGCGTGAGGAACACGTCGCGGATGTCGTCGCCCGTGAGCGGAGCCACGGCGAAGCCCACCCCTGGCCGGCGCGCGACCAGGCCCTCCGTCACGAGCCGCTGCATCGCCTCGCGGACGGGCGTCAGCGACATCTCGTACTGCGAGGCGAGTTCGTGGACGCGCAGAGAGCTGCCGGGGGGCAGGTGCCCCGAGATGATGTTCTCCCCGATGTCAGATGCGACGATCGACGCCGAGGTCCCATACCGGCGATCGCGCTCGGTCACCGTGCCGTGGTGCGCGTGCCCGCTGTCTCGTCCCATTGCCCGTTCGCTTCCTCTGCAGTCGCCTGATCGCCGCTACCAGCAGTGCGCGGGGCGGCCGATGCACTCGATCGACCGCCCCGCGCACCACTCGTCACAGACTGACGAGCACCGTCTTCGTCGCCGTGTACGCGTCGAGCGATTCATAGCCCTTCTCCCGGCCGTAGCCGGACTTCCCGAAGCCTCCGAAAGGGTACTCGACCCCGCCGCCGGCGCCGTAGGCGTTCGCGTAGACCTGGCCCGCTCGGATGCGGGCTGCCAGGCGGTGCACCCGGGACGAGTCCCGCGACCACACGGCGGCCATGAGCGCGTAGTCCGTGCCGTTGGCCAGCGCCACGGCTTCGTCCTCGTCCTCGAACGTGCGCGACACGAGGACCGGCCCGAACACCTCCTCCTGGAAGATCTCCGCGTCCTGTTCGACACCCGCGATGAGCGTCGGCGAGAAGTACGCGCCGTCGCCCAACGACGAGCCGGTGGGCCTGGTCCCGCCTGTGACCACACGGCCCGAGGCCCGCTCCACCATCCCCGTCACACGATCCTGCTGCTTCCGCGAGATGAGCGGTCCGAGGTCGGGGTCCGACGATCCCGGCCCCAGCGTGGTCGACTCGAAGGAGGCGCGCAGTCGCTCGAGCAGCTCGTCCTCGACGGAGCTGTGCACGAGCAGGCGCGACCCTGCCGAGCACGTCTGACCTGCGTTCTGCAGGATGCCCTTCGTGGCGAACAGCGCGACCCGGTCGAGGTCGGCGTCGGGGAAGACGACGTGCGGGGACTTCCCACCCAGCTCGAGCGTCGTCGGCACGACGTTGTCCGCCGCGGATCCGGCGATGAGCTTCCCCACCGCGTTCGACCCGACGAAGCCCATGTGGTCGATGCCCGGGTGGGCTGCCAGGGCGGCCCCGGCCTCGGCGCCGATCCCCGGGACCACGTTGATGATCCCGGGCGGGAACCCGGCCTCGACCGCCAGTTCGGCGAGGCGGACGGCGGATCGGGGAGTCTCGTCGGCCGGCTTGAGCACCACGGCGTTGCCGGTGACGACGGTGGGTGCGACCGCGCGGCCGAACAGCTGCAGCGGATAGTTCCAGGCGATGACGCTGCCGCACACGCCCAGGGGCTCGCGGCGGGTGTACACGTGGAACGCCGGGTCGACCGGCAGCTGCAGTCCGTAGTACGAGTCGATCGCTCGACCGTAGAACGTGAAGTACCGGGCGGTCACCTGCCCGTCGGTCCGCGCCTGTGAGATCGGCTTCCCGGTGTCCTCCGAATCGAGGCGGGCGAGCTCCTCGACGTTCTCGAGGACGAGCGCGGCGAACGCCTGGGCGACGTCCGCGCGGTGCTCCGGCTTCGTCGCCGCCCACTCCGGCTGCGCGCGACGGGCCGCGGCGACGGCCGCATCGATGTGCTCGGCGGTGCCCCTCAGGACCTCACCGATCACGTGGCCGTCCGCCGGATCGACGTTCTCGTACGAGTCCGCGCCGGTCACTCGCTCACCGGCGATGAATGCGGGCGTCTGAGTCATCGTCCCCGCGCACCTCCCCGTGCGGTCGTGGATCCCGCCGCCGAGGTCCCGGCCGGCTTTCCTCCGCTGTTCGCCTTCCCTGCGCCCGCCCGCGGCTTCCCAGCCGCCGGCGCGGACGCCGACTGCTTGGCGTCGGCCGTGACCGCTGCCTCCACGGATGCCCCGATGTCGTCGCCGGCGCGCAGAGGTCTGCCCTGGAAGATCCCTTCGTGCGCGAGGATCGGCCTGCGATCTCCGCCCAGCTCCGGGTAGCGCTCCTCCAGCTTCTCGCGCTTCTCCATCGAGCGGCGCCAGTAGTTCACCGCATCCGGGCTGCCGCCTGACATGCCCTTCCAGCTCTTGGGCATGTCCTCACGGCTGTGGCCGGCGGACGCGAATCCGCTGGTGCGCACGGTGGTGAGGACCCGGCGCGATGCCTCCCCGCAGTCCGGGCAGTCCGGTGCGGGCGACGACATCGAGGCGACACCGGCTTCGAAGCGATGGTCGCGTGTGCACTTGTAGTCGTAGAGGATCATGAGTAGTACTCGTCCGGTCCCATCTTGAAGTTCTGGCGCTGTGCCTCGTCGTGGCCGAAGATCATCTCCGCGCCCGTCTCCTGCTCGATGCGCCGCAGCTTCTCCACGGACTCCAGCCAGTCGAGCGAGCTCCACACGATCGCCGCGCCGATGGCCGGAGGCCCGTAGGACTCCTCCATGTACACCGCATCCGAAGTGAAGATCTTCGTGCCCTCGTTCGGCAGGTCCACGCGCAGCGACATCGTCCCCCATGTGTGTCCCGGGGTCTGGATGACGGAGACGCCGGGGACGATCTCGTCGTCACCGGTGATCCCGCCGATGCTCAGGCCCTTGTAGTCGTCCGGGATGTGGGCGCCCTTGTTGTAGCCCGAGATGTCCGCGACCCCGTCGAGCTCCGCCTGGCTCGTCACGATGCGCGTCTTGCCGTTGTCGAACATCTTGGCGTTCGCCGCGTGGTCGAAGTGCAGGTGCGAGAGGACGAGGATGTCGATGTCGTCCGGAGCGAGGCCCATCTGGGACAGGCTGGAATCGAGGTAGCCGGAGTCGCCCTCCGGGTCGTCGAGGACGGGGAAGAACTCGTGGAAGCCCGTGGGTTCCCAGTGCGTCTGCCAGTTCCGGGGGACGCCGGTGTCCCAGAGGATCTTGCCCTCCGGATGGTCGATGTAGACCGCATGTGTGGGCACCTGGCCCCATGCGCGGGGATCGTTCTTATGCTCGCGCGTCTTGATGACGGTGTGCGGTGCCAGGAGCAGCCAGGTGCGGTCGGCTTCCATCGTCCCGGACTCGAGGATGTGCACTTTCATGTCTGGAGTGGCCATCGGAATCTCCCTCTCGCTTCTGCTTCGTCGTTGAAGGCGTGACGTTCCGTGCGGTGCTGTGCGGCGTTCCGTGCGCTGCGTCCACGACGAGCCCCCGTCGGAGTCGTTGCTGGACTCCGCGTAGGGAACCCACCGCACGTTCAAATATATTTCAGATCGCTCAGGAGTCAAGGGCCTCGCCCCAGGTTCCGAATCGAAGCATGCGCGTATGCATATACCTCTTGACGGTCGGAATATATTTGAGTAGCTTCGCAAGGGCCGGTCCTTCGAGATGGGCTGGCATCACTCGGCGCTCCGGCGCCGCACGACGAGGTGGGTGTGCATGGTCACTGGACGGAATCTTGTTCTCGAGGACGTGGGGAGCATCGCTGCCCGCGAATACGATGTCCCGGATCCGCCTGCGGGCGGACTGGTGCTGGAGATGATCCGCGCGAACGTGTGCGGATCCGACGTGCACATCCTGAACGGCGGTCACCCCTTGGTGGGTCCCGGCTGCGTCATGGGGCACGAGGGGATCGGCCGCGTCCACGCCCTGGGCGAAGGCGTCACGGCGGACTTCGCGGGTGAACCGCTGTCCGTGGGCGATCGCGTCGTGTCGACGTACTTCCAGGCGTGCAGGCGCTGCCCTGAATGCAACAACGGCCACCCCAACATCTGCCGCAACGCCTATACCGGCTGGTCGAAGCAGGCGGACGAAGCGCCCCACTTCCACGGCACGTTCGGCACGCACTACGTCGTCGGACCCAGCTTCGCGGTGTACAAGGTGCCGGAGGGCGTGACCAGCAAGGCGGCCTCGAGCGTGAACTGCGCACTGTCGCAGGTGTTCTACGGATGCCTCGTCGGTGAGGTGTCCTACGACGACAAGGTCGTCATCCTGGGGGCCGGCGGCCTGGGCGTGTGCGCCTCGGCCGTCGCGAGCAGCTTCGGGGCGACCGTGTGGGTGGCGGAGATGGCGCCGCAGCGGTTGGAGAAGGTCAAGGAGTTCGGCGCCCACCACACCGTCGACCTCACCCAGGCGGACGGTTCGGATGGCCGCGTGGACCTCGTGAAGGACCTGACGGACGGCGGCGCGGACGTGGTCATCGACCTCACGGGTGTGCCGTCGGCATTCTCGGAAGGCGTGCGCATGACGCGCGCCGGCGGGATCTTCGTCGAGATCGGCAACATCACGCCGCACAAGTACACGGACTTCGACCCGGGCCTCTTCACGCGCACGGGTGTGCAGATCCGTGCCGCCATCCGCTATCCGCAGAATGTGCTGGGACGAGCGATCCGGTTCGTCGCGGACACGCCGCACTTCCCCTGGGAGTCCCTCGTCGACAAGGACTTCACGCTGGATGAGGTGGAGGAGGCGCTTGCGCAGGCCGCTGCACGGAAGGTGACGCGCGCCGGCATCGTCATCAGTGACTGATGTGTCGGCATGCGGACGACTGATCGATCCGCCACTCGCTGATCGAGGCTTGTGACGGTAGGACAACGACAGATGAGATCCACGGAGGAGACCACGATGAAGATCACTGGCGCAGTACTCGATTCCGTCGGCACGGCAGAGCGGCCGTACGCGGACAGCAAGCCCCTGCGGATCGTCGACCTCGAGCTCGATGGGCCGGGCCCGGACGAAGTGCTCATCAGGATCCGCGCGGCGGGCCTCTGCCATTCCGACCTGTCCGTGGTCGACGGCAACCGGCCGCGGCCCACACCGATGCTCCTGGGCCACGAGGCCTCGGGCGTGGTGGAGAAGGTGGGGGAGAACATCACCGACCTGACGGCCGGCCAGCAGGTGAGCACTGTCTTCCTGCCGCGCTGCGGCGAGTGCGAGAACTGCCTCACGAACGGCAAGCTGCCGTGCATCCCCGGCACCGCGGTTAACAACGCCGGCACGCTGGTGGGCGACCACATGCGCCTGCACGAGGGTGACGACGAGGTCTACCACCACGTGGGCGTCTCCGGTTTCGCGACGCACGCGGTGCTGCACCGCAGCTCCGTCGTGCCGGTCGGCGATGACGTGCCGCCGGAGATCGCGGCGGTCCTGGGCTGCGCCGTGCTGACCGGCGGCGGTGCCGTCATCAACGCGGGCGATCCGCAGGACGGCGACGCCATCATGATCGTGGGGATGGGCGGTGTCGGCATGGCCGCGCTCATCACGGCGGTGTCGCTGAAGAAGGGGAAGGTCATCGGTGTCGACGCCAACGAATCGAAGCTGACCCGTGCGAAGGAGCTGGGGGCCGATGAGGTCTACACCCCCGCACAGCTCGAGGAGAACGGGGTGAAGGCGCCCATCGTCATCGAGGCGGCGGGCCACCCCAAGGCGTTCGAGACCGCGTTCAAGGCGACCGGAGTGGGCGGCAAGACGGTGACGGTCGGACTGCCGTCGCCGCAGGCAGAATCAGTGATCACCCCGCTGACACTCACGGCGGAGGCGCGGACGATCGTGGGCTCGTACCTGGGATCCGCGGTTCCGTCAAAGGACATCCCCGTCTACGAGAAGCTGTGGCGCGACGAGGGCCTGCCCGTCGACGAACTCATCTCCTCGACGATCACGCTCGACGAGATCAACGGGGCGCTCGACCGCCTGGCCGACGGTGAGGCGGTCCGGCAGGTCATCCTGTTCGAGGACTGAACGACTGCTGGGGCCCGAGAGGCTTCGACGCTGAGCAGGCTGGCGGCGCCTGGCAGTCGTCGACGCTGAGCGGGCCCCGGCCGGGACGGCCTTCCCTCCGTCCGGCCGGGGCATGTGTCCCAGACTGGCATCCGGCACGGACACAGGCTCGGCCGGGGCGTCCGGTGGGCGCGATCGCACGTAAGCGCACCTCGAGTCGCAAACCGCAGTGTCATAGCACTGCAGTTTGCGACTCGAGGTGTCTTTCTGGGGTGAGCGCGCGGGTCACCCCGGGGACGGGCAGGGGCCCGTCCGGGTCACTCCGGTCGGTGGGCCAGGGCGCCCTCCTGGTAGACCTGCTCGGCCAGGGGTCGGAAGTCTGTCGCCTCCTGGTCGTACCACTCGTCGAGGTCTGCCACGTCACCGTCGTCGGTGTAGCCCAGCTCGTCGACGACGCTCGCCCAGTGCTCGGCGCGGTCCTGCAGGCCGGTGCGGATCTCTTCCTCGATGACGCCGTCCGCGATGAGTCCGTCGACGAGGTCCTCCTGCGTCTCGAGGACGGTGTCGCGGGCCTCGTCCGACATGTCCGTGAACTCGCCGCCGGCTTCGCGGACGTCGGCCACCGCGTCCGCGCTGGACCCGACGACGGCGGAGATCTGTCCGTGGAACCAGTCGATGTTCGCGGCGTCGAAGATGATCTGCTGGTACGGCAGCGGCAGGGTCTCGAAGGACGATCCCGCGACGTGTCCCGCTGTCACGGCGCCCGTGAAGCGGTCCTCACCCAGTGTCGACAAGTGCGGCGCGACCTCCAGCAGGCCGGTGGAGCCGGCGACCATGCCCTGGATGAAGGTGCAGTCGACGGTGCTGCGCTGCAGGGCCTCGAAGACCTCGCCGTACTCCATGGACACCGGTGACGCGCCCAGGTTCTCCGAGATGGGCGTCTGCGCGGAGCCGCCGATCCGGATCTGCCGCCCCTGCCAGTCATCCGACTCCGATCCGGGCGCGTTGCAGGCCGCCCAGTAGTTCCCGGACGAGACGAGCGGGTTGAGGGGGACGACGCCGTTCTCCTCGTACTCGGCGAGGACGGCATCGTTGTTCCACGCGGCCTCGCTCATCTGCGCCTGCGTGATCGCCTCACCCGTCAGAGGTGCGGAGCTCGTGTAGTGGCTCAGCTTGTTGTACGCGTCGACCAGTGGGTACTCGGCGGGGAAGTAGATGGGCACGCTGTAGGCGAGGTCCAACCGGCCATCGGCCAGTGCGTCGTCGACCTCTGCGTACTGAGCGATGGACTGACCCCACGCCACGTCGAAGCTGATCTTGCCGCCGGAGCGCTCCTCCACGGCGTCCATGAAGGACTTCTCTGCGACGGCGGCCGCAGCGTCCGGGGATGCTGCGTAGGGCTGGATGGTGAGCGTGATCGGGTCGAGGTCCGCGATCGCGGTGTCGACATCCGCCTGAGCGGCCGCGTACTCGAACCCGTCTGCGGTTCCTCCGCCTCCAGCGCTCCCGACAGCTCCTCCGCACGCACTGAGGAGTGCGAGGCTCGCGGTGGCTGCGCAGACTGACAGCAGTGGCCGGTACTTCGTGAGAGTCATGTTTCCCCTTCGAAACAGAGCGAACGTTCAGCAAGTGCTGGATACAGAGATCAATAGACCACAGTGCGGGTCGCCGGTCAAAATGCCGGGACGGCGTGCTGAGACGCCTGCCAGCGGTGATCCACACTGCGCCGCCCACCCCCAATCTGCGCCGAGTGAGTACAACCCGGCCCCCCACGTGCGCGTTCCGGGCCGGGTTGCACTCACTCGGAGGGCTGGCGGGCCGGAGGGCTGGCGGGTCGGCGTTCCGGCGGGCGGTGGCTCTTAGGCCTCGGTGAGGCCCGGACCCGTGTCGAAGCGTTCGGCCAGCTGAGCGCGCAGCCGCTTGGCCTCGGCCTGGCGGTCCGCCTCGGCACGCTCCTCCTCGCCGGGCTGGGAGGGTCCGTCTGCTGTTCCGGCGGCCACGGCCTCGGCGAGTTCGCGGAACGCCCGCGTCACGAGGACGGCCGGGATCTCCGGGCCCGAGGCGAAGGCCGGCCTCCCGGCCCCCGCCGCCTCTTCGTAGGCGCGAGTCGCCTTCGCGGCGCTGATCAGCGCGCTCGAATGGACCGGCTTCCGCTGCCCGGGCTTGCCGCCCAGGCCCCACATGACGACGGCCTCGACCTGGAGCTCCAGCATCTGATCGTCGGGAAGGCGCAGGCGCTTGGGCAGGGTCTCAGCGAAGCGGGCGTGCGCGGCGGGGTCGGTGGGTCCGTGCTGCCAGGCCTCGAAGTCCGCATCGACCACGCGGCGCCCGTTCCATTCCTCCAGCCATCCGGTCACGAAGAACAGCAGCATGAGGGCGCTCGACTTGTCGATGCCCGGCTCGCTGAAGCGGGCGTGAGCGACGATCTGGTGGGCGGTGAGCGTGGTGAGTGGTGCCGGCTGGTCAGAGGAGTCGGACTGGGGAGACGTCATGCGTCCATTGTCTCGCGAGACAGTGGACATGCGAGGCAGTGTGCGCGGATCCGTGGTGCGCACGTCTGTGGTCCGCCCGTCCGCGGCTGCGCGTGTGCCCGTATCCTGGGGAGCTGTGAGCCGCACTCCCTGGAGCCCCGCCGTCCCCGTCATCCTGCTGACCGGATACCTGGGTGCGGGGAAGACGAGCATCCTCAACCACCTGTTGCGGCACCCCGATTCCCGTGTGGGCGTCGTCGTCAACGACTTCGGCGATCTCAACGTCGATGCGGGGCTTGTCGCCGGACAGGTCGACGAGCCAGTCTCGATCGCCGGCGGCTGCGTGTGCTGCCTCAGTGACACGAGCGCACTCGAGGGTGCGCTGGCGTCTCTCGCCGATCCGCGACTGGAGCTCGACGCGATCATCGTCGAGGCGAGCGGGATCGCGGAGCCCCTCACGCTCGCGCGGATGGTGAGTCAGTGGGGACACCATCGGTTCCACCTCGCGGGTGTGGTCGACATCGTCGATGCGCTCATGCACGAGGAGACCGTCGACATCGGATCCCTGCCGCCCGTGCGCTACGCGGCGACGACGCTGGTGGTCGTCAACAAGCTCGACCTCCTGCCGGTGGAGGAGCGCGAGGCGGCTGTCGAAGCGATCCGCCGGCGCGTGCACCAGCGCAACCCGCGCGTCCTCGTGACGGGGACCGTGTTCGGGCGGCTCGACCCGGCACTCATCGTGGATGTGAGCGCGGGTGTGGGCGCGGGTGTGGATGCGGTCGCGGGGCGGGGGAGCGCTGTGTCTGAGGGGAGTGGTGCGCCGGAGTGGAGTGCGGACGAGCCGACCGGGGTCACCGAGGTGCAGGGCGAATTGCCCGTGTGGGACCTGCTGCGCCAGGAGTACTCGGAACGGGAAGCCGCCGCATTGGCGGAGATCGACCAGACCGGGGTCCCGCATCGCCACGCCCGCTCCGTGACGGTCCGCATGGAGGGGTGCGCCGACCCGGCCGGCGTCCTGGACTTCGTGGAGGATCCGCCACCGGGAATCTACCGGGTGAAGGGGACCATCGCGGTCGCGGACGGGAAGGCGATCCGGAGGTTCATCGTCCAGGCGGTCGGCCCGAGCGTGTACGTGTCTGCGGTGCCGGCGCGGGTGACGAGCGCGCAGGGTCACAGCGCTGCGGGCAGTCACGGCACTCACGACGACCACGGCGACCACGGCGACCACGACGATCACGGCAGCCACGGCCGTCTTGTCACGAGTGAACTCGTGGCGATCGGCGAGGACTTCGACGAGGACGCGGTCCACGCGACCCTGCGCGCCGCGATGACAGCAGCCTCCGGGCCCGGCGGCACGGGCGAGAGTGCGGGTGAAACTTCCGAGCCCGCCGGCGCGAGTGAGGCCACCGGTCCGGACGGCGACGTGGGGTCGGCACGATCCGGCACGGGCGGCCTCGGCGGCGGGGTCCGGATTCCCTCCGGCCTCGACCGGCTGGACCGATACGTGCGCCTGCACAGCTGACGGGAGGCCGGCCCCGGCGCCCCGGCCATCCCCCGCCCCGGCCATCCCCCGCCCCGCCCATTCTCTGCCGAGGGACATCCGTACGGTTCGAGGGACGGATGCCCCCGGCGTGCCCTCGAACCGTGAGGCCGTCCCTCGAGGAACCGAGCGCCCGCTGCGGGAAACCGCACATCTTACGAGTGGACCAACCGGTGGACCAAAGGGGTGAATCGTCTCTCTGGGCGTGGAAGCACTCAGAGAGACAACACATCTTGTCGATCCATGGGGACGCGATGCGCTGATCGAGCCGCCATTCGCGTCTGCCGCCGCAGTAGAACATCGTGCGTGATCGGTGCGTTTCTGCACCGCCTGCTGTCCGGTGCGTCGTGGAAGCACTCCCCTGACCCGCCCTGCCGACGCGTCTGCACAGTGCGCACCACATGACGAGCACGGTCTGGTCACGAACCGGGATCCGCATCGGGAAGGGGCGGATTGCGGGTTCCCACGAGTAGTTGAAGACCCTTCGCAGTTCGGATAGAAATGCGTTCACCGGACACCTTTCGGCCGATGCCTGCGCGGCTGTGCTCATGCCCGCAGGTCGGGTGAGAATCCCTTCACCCGTCGGCCTGTCCGGTCTGAACGTGGAGGTTCTGTCATGGGTTTCGAAGTGCGACAGCGCGAGCTCGTCCGCCTGCGCGCGAAGATCGACCAGCGTCTCAACGTGGCGGTGGTCGGCGGCCCGGGCATGGGCAAGACCGCACTCGTCAACGCCCTTCTCCGCGACATCGATGCGGCGATCGTCCGCGTACCGTGCAGCCGCGCGGATTCCAACATCCGACTGTCAGGTGTGCGGGTCGCCCTCGCCGCGCTGCGGATCCTCGGAGACCACGGGCTCGTATCCGACCTCATGGTCCTCGCGGAGAGCGACCTCACGGCGGCGGAACGCGCGGACGCCGCGGTTGATCGCATCCTCGCTGCGGGGCTGCCCCGCAGCGTGCTGGTGGTGATCGACGGGATCGACTACCTGGACCAGGAATCCCAGGAGATCATCGGCCACATCCTGCGGCGCATGTCGAGCTCGCCGATGCGGGCAGTCGTCACGGCCCGCCGCCTCGCCGAGGACGGTCCGATGTCCGGCATCCCCGTCATCGAGCTGGAGCCGCTCGATCGGATGACGACCATCGAACTCGCCCACGAGATGGTGCAGGAGACGATCAGCGAGGACGCGGCTGCCACCGCTGCAGTCGCCTCCGGCGGCAATCCGGTCGTCCTCCAGAACATCCTCACGACCATGACCGCGCGGCAGCGCCGTGGGGAGGCGCCGTTCCCGCGTCCCGTCCGCACGAGCGATGTGACCGCACGCGCTTCGCTCGCCCAGATCGCCGACGTCTCCGACGAGGCACTCGAGGTGCTGCGCATCATCGCGCTCGCTCCGCTCACACCCGTCGTCGCACTCCAGCGCCGCTTCGCCCATGTCTGGGAGGAGATCTACGACCTCATCTCCCGCGGAACGCTCGAGCAGGAGAGCTCGTACCTGCGCATGGGGGATCCGCTCCTGCGTTCGACCCTGCACTGGGGGATGACCGCCGGCCAGCGCAGTGCGCTGCGGAAGGCGCTCGTCGCCGAGGTCCTGGTCGCCTCGGAGTCCGCAGTCGCCGAGGCGACCGTGGGCTTGGGGACCTCCGCCTCGGAGGCTGTGCCGGCGACCGCCTCGGCATCGGCGTTGGCCCCCACGCGGGCTGCGGCTTCCATCGACGACGCGATCACCCGCTGGCACCTGTCGTTCACGGAATTCTGCGAGGACGCCCCGTCCACACTGCTCCGCGATGCGCGGAGCCTCATCATCGCGGGCCACGCGGACGCGGGGGTGTCCTTCGCTGAGCGTGCCCTGATGCTCGCGCCGAATACGGCTGTGATCGCGCGCCGACTGCTGGGCCTGGCAGAGGAGTTGGCGCTGAACGGCGACCTCGTGTTCGCAGAGCGGTACGCCCGCTTCGCGAAGGCGAACGAGGACACCGAGCTGCAGATGCGCGCACTCGCCCTCACGATCCAAGCTGACTTCTTCCGGCGCGAGGCGGTTCCCGCGGGCGTCCGCCACCTGTGGGGGGCGGCGGAGATCGACGAGGCCCCGGACGCCGTGGCGCGGGTCCAGCTCACGCTGGCGCTCTGCCACGCGGAGCGGTTCGAACTCGCGGAAGCGGAAGAGCTGATCGCCGCTGCGGACGAGCTGAGCGAGTCCTTCAGCGCCATGACGCGCATGATGCGCGACTGCGCCCGCGTCATGCTGGACGGGTACCGCGGTGACGGCGAGCACGCGCTGGCCGTGTATCGGACACTGCTGGCGCCGCGTCGAGCACTGATGCCGGCCTTCACCGCGATCACGGCGGCCCGCGCCCTCACCTACTCCGAGCACTTCACAGAGGCTCGCGAGATCTTCGAGCTGATCGAACGGCGCCTGAGCACGCAGTCCCTCTGGTACCCCATCGTGCCGATCCTGCGGGCGGAGTTGGAGATCCGCGTCGGCAACCTCCACCTTCTGCAGGACCTCGGCCGCCAGGCGAACCGCCGGCGCATCCCCGGCCAGTCGACCCGCGAGGACCAGAGACTGCTCCTCGAGTGCTGGCGGCTCTACGCACGAGGCAGGGAGAGCGACGCGGAAGAGGTCGAGCAGGAGCTCGTCCGCCGCGCCTCGGCCACGGGGAACAGGGGCGCGCTCGCCCTGCTCAGCGGCCTGCAGGGGAGCCACCTCCTGGCCGTCGGTCTGCCGACGGAGGCGGTGCGCCACCTCCAGCGCTGCGATGAACTGGCGCCCGGGGACATCGACCCCACGGTCATCCGTCACGAGCCGGACCTCATCGAAGCGCTCATCCGCGTGGGGCGGCGCGAGCACGCGGTGCTGGTGCTCCAGCGATTCCGTTCGCGGCTCAACCGCTTCCCCTCGCGCTGGGGCGACCTCTCCGCACAGCGCTGCGAGGCGCTGCTGGCGAGCGGAGCGGAGTCGCTCGAGATCTTCCGCCGGCTGCTGCGCGGGTGGAGGCCGGTGGATTCCGACCATGAGAAGGCGCGGACGCTCGCAGCGCTCACGCTCTACGAGCGCACAGGGGACCGCGCGCGGACCAGGTCACTGACTCCCGTCGAGGTGCGGGACGTGCCCGTACGGCAGGAGAACACCCTCCTCACCCAGTTGAGCGACGAGGAGCGGACGGTCGTCGACCTGGTGCGCGAGGGCTGCCGCAATCGCGAGATCGCGGAGAAGATCTTCGTCTCGCTCCGCACAGTCGAGATCCGACTCACAGGCATCTACCGACGGTTCGGAGTCCGTTCGCGCACCGAGCTCGTCGCGAAGCTCACCGGGGTCCAGGAGCCCGTCCCCGGCTGAGCCGTTCCCCGGCTGAGCCCATCCCGGGCTGAGCCGGGGCTCCTCTCTCAGAGCCCCTGGGGCCTCCTCTCGTACGGAGACTCCCGGGGGCTCCTTCGCGCCCAAGGCCGCGCTCGTCCGGCCGGCCACCCCTCGCGGATTGCCGCATCACCGGTGTGGGGCCCCGCAGAGCGCTCCCGGAACCGCCCTTCCGCCCCTCTTCTCCTGCCTACTGTGGCGTGTCACCGCCTGGCGGCGAAGCACTCGTCCGAGTCGCTCCTGCCCAGGGGTACAGGACACAAGGATGTGGGGAGGGACCATGACGGTCATCGGAGAACCGATGCTCTCAGGGGCGATCACGGGTTCATGGAGTGGTGTGGGGCAGCGGCTGGTGCGCGGGACGTGGTCCCGCAGATACGCGCTGCAGTCGGTCATCGACTGCGCGGCGTGGACCGTGGCGCTGGTCGGTGCCTGGACGATCGTCGAGGTGCGGACGGTGCCCTGGTGGCACGTCGCCTCCCTCATCGCGATCGCCTGCGTGCTGCAGGTGCTGATCGGCTGGGTGCTGCGGCTCTACCGCCGGCGGTACCTCTACGGCAGCTTCTCCGAGCTGGGAGCGGCGGCCACCTCGGCGCTCGTCATCGGCGGTGTGCTCGTCGTAGCGACGACGGAGGCGCCGTCCATCGTCCTGCTCGCGGCGTTCGGCGCCCTCACACTCATGGGCGGCAGCCGCTACCTGGTCCGCCTCGCACACGACAGCGCACAGCGTCCCTCCGCCGGATCTCCCGTCATCGTCATCGGTGCGGGCGATGCGGGAATCTCGCTCGTGAGGCAGATGCTCGCGGATCCGGAGAGCCCGTACAGGCCTGTGGGGTTCGTCGACGACGACCCGGAGAAGCGCTTCCTCCGCGCGTCGGGAGTGCGCGTGCTCGGGACGACGAGCCGCCTGGCCGAGCTCGCCGCATCGGTCCAGGGGTTGGTCTCCGGATCGATCTTCGAGCGGAGTGCCCAGTTCTTGAACCAAGTCGGCGTCCACGCCAGCGGCCACCAGAAGAAGGACAGTGCCACCAGCGCCGCCGGGACCAGGAACACGTTCCAGACGGACTGCCGGGCCCCTTCCATAGCCCAGGCCTCGAAGAACACGGTGGGCAGCAGGGTCACCAACCCGATGCCGATCATCGCCAGCATGAACGGCCAGGTGTTGTGGTGGGAGACCTGGAGCGGGAAGTGCGGCAGGACCGCCCAGGTGCGGGTATCGCCGTTGAGGCTCCGCCAGACGACGTAGAACACCAGTGCCGCGGCTCCGCCCACCAGCAGAAGCATGCCCCAGTAGGCCGGGATGTAGGCGATGGGAGCGAGCCAATCGGGCATGAGGGAGTCCTTTTCGGGCCCGGCGGTGGTTCACCACCGACGATACCACCCGTCCGGGTGCCGCAGCCGGGTCGCGCCCGTGCCGGTGGTGAGGCACCTGACCGCCTGAACCACGCCGCCCACCTCGATTCCGACTCCTGACCTCCGAACAGAGGAAGGAGCGCAGCCTACGCGCTGCGCTTCACGAGCTCACTCACGATCACACCGGAGTCGTAGGCCGTCGTCTCGAGGTGCTCGAACTGCGCGGGCTCGTACTCCGTCGCGGCGAACAGCGGAATGCCTGCGCCGAACACGACCGGATTGCGCTTGAGGACGACCCGATCGATCTCGCACAGCAGCTGAGAGGCCAGATGGCCTCCGCCGCACAGCCAGATGTCACCGCCGGGTTCCCCGCGCAGCTCCTGGACGGTGCGGGCCGGGTCCTCCGCCGTGACGCGCAGGTTCTCAGCCTCCGTCTGCTGAGTGCGTGAGAACACGATCTGCTCGAGGTGGCGGTAGGGGCTGTCCATCCCCTCGGGCAGGCCGACCGCGTACGTGTTCCATCCCATGAGGACCGTGGAGAAGCCCCCTGCGGACTGGTCGATCCCCAGCTGCTCCGCGTAGACGGTGGGGATCGTGTCGGCGAAGCGCTCGTTGAGGGCGCTCATGTGGTCGCCCTCGAACGTGAACGCGTCGAACTGCCCGTCCGGTCCTGCGATGTACCCGTCGAGGCTCACGGCCACGTAGTACACGAGTTCGCGCATGTCTCCTCCTCGTGACCACCATCGGTCACGGGTTCAGGCTACAGACCGTGTCCAGGGGCCGCCTCGTCTACGCCTTCAGCGCGTAGTGGCGGCCGGTGAGCCCGTCGAGGATGATCTCGACCGGGCGGCCCTCCTTCGTGCCGGTGAGCCACCAGTTGGGCTTCCCGAACAGCAGCGGTTCCCGCAGCGGATGCAGGCGCCCGGGCGCGCCCAGGCGCCTGCCGCGCAGCAGCACGCTGCGCACGAGGTCCCGTGCGGCCCGCTCGCCCTGCTCATCGTCGAGGACGCGCCGGGGTGCGGAGATCGAACCCGCCGAGGCGCCAGCCCGGTCCGACGGGTTCCCACCCGAGGAGTCGGGCACCCCTGCCGTGCCCGAGGCGCCGGTCCGATCGTCGACACCCCCGGCTGGGGCCGCATCGACGGCTGCGGGCGCACCCCCGGCACCGTGCTCGGCCCCGTCCTCGGCCGCGGTGATCGCCACGAAGTCGATGTGCTCCCAGGGGTCGGTCGCGTACGCGCGCCCGCCCACCAGGTCGACCAGTGCGTGCGCGGAGGCGGAGCCGTCGCGCCTGCGCACCTCGTACGAGGTGGCGAGCATCGGGTGGTGGTACAGCTGGGCCGATGCATCGGCGACCCCCGGCACCCGCCGCCGCAGCCACGCGACGGCACGGTCCTGCGTGACGCGGACGGGCCATGCCACGGAGGGCGCGCGGGCGGGTTCGGCGGCCCGGACCTCGGCCGCGGTCATCCCGGCATCCCTGTCACGTGGTCCTCCTGTCGCCATGCGGTCATTCCGATGTGCCGGGGCGCTGGGCGGACAGGGTCGCGTCCTCGCCGATCACCAGGTGCTTCGGGATGGGGGCGACGCGCATGGTCTCCTCGACGGCGGCCAGGACCGCCGGCGGCACGGGGTGCGACTTCTGGGTCGCGAGAGAGCCGATGACGATGCCCAGGACGGACGCGATGATGCCGACCATCATCGGATCCATGCCCCACATTCCGGACGTGTCGAAGATCTGCGCACCGACCGCGCCTACGGCGCCGGCGATCATCGACGTGATGGCGCCCGGCGTGTTCGCCTTCTTCCACCAGACGGCGCACACGTAGGCCGGGACGAACGCGGAGCCCATCGTCGCGGTCGCGAAGACCACCAGATCGAACACGCCGGGCGGCTGCCACATCGCGAGGATGAGGCCGATGATCGCGATCACGAAGATGACGATGCGCGAGATGTTGACCGCGGCCTTCTCGCTGAGGTTCTTGATGAGCGTGCCGCCCAGATCCTGCGAGGCGATCGTGCCGGCCTGCAGGAGGATCGAATCGGCCGTCGACATGATCGCCGCCATGATCGCGGCCATCACCAGGCCCACCGCGAACGGTGGCAGGACGACCTGCGCGACCTCGAAGATCGCCAGTTCCGGGTTGTCGAGGTTCGGCACGATCAGCAGCGCGAAGAGGCCGATCAGGTACGCGCCGGGGATGAAGAGCAGGTTGAACCCGGTCGAGTAGAGCCCCGCGGTCCGCGCGATCGACGGACGCTTCATCGACATGTGGCCCACGTTCACGTGGGGGTAGCCGATGTAGCCGATCGAGAAGATCAGCAGCGCGCCCAGGATGACGCCCCATTCGCCGAAGTACTGGCCCTCGGCGCCCCACATGGTCAGCAGGTTCGCGTTGACCTCCTTGACGCTTTCGTGGCCGGCGGTCAGGCCGCCCACGTGCTGCACGGTGGCGATGAGGATCCACAGCATGCCGATCACCATGATGATCGCCTGGAGGAAGCCGGTGTAGGCCACGGCGAGGTAGCCGCCCAGGAACGTGTAGATGAGGATGATCGACACCGCGATGACGAGCGAGACGTTGAGCCCCAGGCCGGTCACGGAGGAGAAGCCCTGACCGCCCGCCAGCAGCTGTGCGAGCACGTAGAGGAACAGGCAGCCGAGCGCGATGGGACCGGCGACGAGCTTCGTCCAGATCGACGGGTAGCGGCGCTCCAGGTAGCCGATCGACGTGATCGAGCCCAGCAGGTACGACAGCTTGCGCATCCGCCTGCCGATGATCGACAGGTTCAGCACGCCGCCGCCCAGGTCGCCCAGCGCGAACCACATGCCGTAGTAGCCCTGGCTGTAGCCCAGTCCGCCGGCGCCCAGGAACATGTAGCCGGACATCGAGGTGGACTGCATACGCAGCGCCGTGACGGGAGCGCCCAGGCTGCGGCCGCCCAGCAGGTAGCCCTCGCGGCTATTCGAGCTGCGGCGGCTCACGGCCAGGCCGATGCCGATCACCACGGCGAAGTAGATGAGGATGAAGACGATCTCGATCGACATCAGCGCGTCCCCTCTCCGGATGCGGCGGTGCCGAGGGGACCGTGCCCGTCCGTGCCGGGGTCGTCGCTCGAGGCGTCGTAGTCAGCGTCCTCGAGGGTCCAGTCCTTCGTCCTCACATAGAAGACGATCGTGTAGACGACCCAGAACAGCATGACGCCGCCCATGATCAGTGTGGTGCTCATCGGGAGCCCGAACATGTCGTGTGCCCCTCCTTCGACTTCTTCGTCCTGCGGAGTAATACGACTCACATCTTCACAGTCTTTGTTGAGGCGTCAAAGCGCGTCTCACGGATCGGGTGCGTGAGCCGCACAGGTATCGCAGCGATACCTGTGCGGAGCGCATGAGAGGCGATCCGCCTGAGACGTCGAACGCCCCTGCCTCACGAGGAGGCAGGGGCGTGACAGGGGCGTTCGGTGGGTGACGCGAGGCGTCGACCAGGAGGATCAGATCATCGGTCGGGTCAGTCGATCGCGTCCGGGTCGTCGTTGGCCTTGCCGAGGTCGTTCTGGGCGCGCCATTCGATCCAGAGGGTGTTCTCCTGATCAGGATCGGGATCCGTCGCCTGGAACTCCTCCCACTCCTCGTCGAGGCGCTCGCCGCGCTCCAGGAGCTCGTCCTGCTTCTGCTGTGCCTCGTCCGACCACCGGTCGTTCTCCTCCAGCCACCGGATGAGGCCCGGGTGGAAGGGCGCCTCGCGCGGAGTGTCCTCGACCTCTTCGGGGTTCCAGCGCGGGGTGTTGACCGTGGTGTTCTCGTACTCCTCGAAGTTCTCCGCCATCGCGGACACGAGTGCGTAGACCTCGTCCTCACTGGTGTCCGCCATCGCGGTGATGGGCAGGGTGTAGACGAAGCCGTTCGTCTCCTCGCCCTCCTCCTGCGCGGGTGCGCCTTCGAAGGGGAGGACGTTGACGGACGCCGTGAGCTCGTCGATGCGGCTCACGGCCTCTTCGTCGTCCGGGTCGAGCTGGACCCACGACACGTCCATCTGCGATTCCAGCTCGTACAGGCTCGCGCCGTAGACCTGCTGGTACAGCATGTCGATCTGGCCCTGCTGCAGCCCGTCCGGCTGCTCGCCGTAGGCCATCTCGACCTCGATCACGTCATCGCGCGTGAGGCCGCCGTAGGCCAGGTAGGCGTCGATCTTGCCGTTGACGGAAGGATTCGCAGTGATCTTGGGGACCTTCTTGCCCTTGAGATCCGCGGGCGTCTCGATGCCGTCCGCGGTCCGCGTGAGGAGGGAGTGCGGGGACAGCGGCGCCCACACGACCCGGGTGTCCTGGGGTCCCCAGTCCTCGTTCGCGAACTCGTTGAGCCCCTCGTAGGCGAAGATGTACTCATCGCCCAGTCGGCCCATCGCCGCAGCGCCGGACTTCATCGCCGCCATCCGGCCGATCGCCGTGTCGGAGGTGATGATGCGGACGCGGGAGCCGGTGGCCTGCGACACCGCATCGGAGACGGCCGCGGTGTCCTGGTAGGTCGAGGTGCCCGTGCCGTAGGTGGAGATGACGAATGGGTCGCGGATCCCACCCACCATGTTCGTCTCGGACGGTCCAGCGCAGCCGGACAGCAGGAGTGCTGATGCGGCCAGTGCGGCCGTGAACGTCGGCAGTCGCCTCATGCGCGGGCCTCCTTCTTCGTGGTGGCGGCCGCGGGGACTGCGGTGGAGCTGAAGTCCGGTCCGCGCTTGCCGATGAGGAACGCGAGGATGATCGTGACGGCGCCCAGGCCCAGTCCGATGAGGGACGTGGTGGTGGCCGGCCACAGGAGCAGGAGTCCTGCAGCGAGGGACACGACGCGGATGACGATCCCGACCCTGCGGCTGTTGAGTGTCAGATAGCCCTCGAAGCCGGTGGCGAGGAAGTAGATGCCGATCATCGCGGTCACGAGGGCGATGAGGATCTCCGACAGCGTCGAATCCTGTGCGACAAGGGCGGGGTTCACTGCGAACGCGAACGGGATGATGTACTTCACCGCTCCCAGCCGCATCGCGGTGAGTGAGGTCGACATGGGTGGGGTTCTGGCGATGTTCGCCGCGGCGAACGAGGCCAGGGCCACCGGCGGGGTGATGTAGGAGACGGTCGCCCAGTAGATGACGAACAGGTGCGCCGCGATCGGGTTGACGCCCATCTCCGTCAGGGCCGGGGCCATGACGATCGCCAGCAGGACGTAGACGGCGGACACCGTCATGCCCATGCCCAGCACGAAGCTGGTCACCGCGGCCGCGATGAGGATGAGCCCGAGGTTGTCGCCGACCAGGTTGACCAGCTCACGTGCCAGCGACAGCGAGACACCTGTCATGGACAGGCCGCCGACGATCAGTCCGACGCCTGCGATGATGCCGATGATCTCCGCGACCGTTTTGCCGGAGGCGTAGACGAAGTTCAGGAACGACGAGGGCGTGAGCTTGTAGCGCTTCATGAACAGCATGCAGATGAGCAGGAAGCCGATGACCCAGAAGGGCGCCTGCGATTCGTTGTTCATGACGACCAGGAGCAGGACCAGGCCGACGAGCGCGACGATGTACGGAATGCCCGTGAGGAGGGTGCGGGCCAGCTTGGGCAGCTCGGCCTTCGGCATGCCGCGCAGTCCGGACTTGGCGGAGTAGGCGTCGACCTGGAGGAAGATGCCCCAGTAGTAGAGGAACGCGGGGATGGCCGCGGCCAGGGCGATCTGTCCGTAGGGGACGCCGACGAAGGACACCATGAGGAACGCTGCGGTGCCCATGATCGGAGGCGTGATCGTACCGCCGGTGGCTGCAGTGGCCTCGATGCCCGCGGCGTACTTCCCGGGGAACCCGGAGCGCTTCATCGCCGGGATCGTCATGGGGCCGGTGGTGAGCACGTTGGACACGGCGGAACCTGACATCATGCCCATCGCGGCGGACGACACGACGGAGACCTTGGCAGAGCCGCCGCGGTAGCGGCCGAACGCGCTCATGGCGAGGTCGTAGAAGAACAGTGCGCCGCCGGAGAACTGCAGGGCGACACCGAACATGAGGAAGCCGACGAGGATGCTGGCCGCTGTCTGCAGCGGGAGCCCCATGATCGAGTCGACGCCCATCGCGTGGATCTGCGCGGTGAGGTCCAGACGGAACGGGATGCCCTGGAGGAAGCTCACGGGGATGCCCGCCGCGAAGACCGGGTAGAGGGAGAACACCAGCGCGATGCCGGTGACGATGAGGCCCGCCGTCCGGCGGAGGGTCTCCAGCACCAGGATCCACAGGAGGAACGCGAAGACCATCGCGGTGGGCGGTGCGACGTAGTCCCAGCCGCGCTCGAAGATGCGCTGGCCGTTCATGCCGTAGTAGATGGTCGTGACCATGATGAGGGCGGCCAGGACGATGTCGTACCAGGGCACGGAGGTGCGTGCGGTGACGCCGCCGGGCTGCTTCCTGATCGGGTAGATGATGAACACGATCGGCAGGAACGCGGCCAGCAGGTAGTACAGGAAGCTGTTCGTCAGCAGGTTCGTGCCGCCCAGGTTCCAGAAGAACACCTGGTTGAGCACCAGCACCACACCGGCGACGGTGAGCGCCATGACGACGACGCGCCAGAATACGGGGAGGTGCGTTCCGGTGTTCGCCGGGTCGCGGTCGAAGTCCAGCTGCTCCTCGACGTCGACGGCCTCAGCGGGAGGGTCGCCCTCCGGTGCGGTGGCGGTCGCCACGGCTCCGGGGTCCGCAACGGGCGTCGTGTCGCCGTCGTGGCTTGTGCGTGATGTGCTCATGGGCACCTCTCCGTTGAGGGAACAGGTCCGTTTGTGGGGTGCGAGAGACCGGCTGACGCCGGTGAACTCGTGAAGAACGACGGCAATGCTACCCAACCTGTGACGTGGCTCAACGTCTCTTAAGTCGACCGCTCGATCAGCCGAAACGGGTCATATCAGAAGCGGCTCGCATTCATGACGGACGCGTGGTGAATGATGCGTCCTATGACCGGATTCCATGCAATATGCTGGCATTAGGTGGATGCTGGGACTTGATGTCTGTGCGAGACCTCACAATCTGTTGTGTGTGGAGACTCACAGAGCCGCGAAGGGTGGATCGATGACGATGGACGTGTCCCACAGGGGACTGACTGACGCACAGGTGGCGGCGCTCGTGGATGAGCTCGCCGAGGCTGCGCGCACGGGGGCCAGGATCGCTCCCGCGAGCCGGAGGCATCCCGCGATGACGGTGTCGGATTCCTACGAGGTCCAGCGACTGTGGCGCGCACGCCGTGAAGCTGAGGGCGGACGGGTCGCGGGCTTCAAGATCGGCCTCACGTCCGTTGCGATGCAGCAGGCGTTCGGCCTCGACGAACCCGACTATGGCGTGATCTTCGAGGACCAGATCCTCGCAGCCGGTTCGACGGTGCGGGCGACCGCGTGGAACAACGCGCGTGTGGAGGTGGAGCTTTCCTTCCTCCTCGCCTCCGCGCTGGTGCCCGGTCAGGGTTCCGGCGCGGACGGCGCGTTCACGGCGGAGGACATCCTCGCGGCGACGGCGTGCGTGGTGCCGTCCCTGGAGATCCTCGACTGCCACGTCCGCGAGGAGGGCATGACGGTCATCGACACGATCGCGGACAACGCTGCACTGGGCGCGGTGGTCCGCGGTGACCGCGAGTTCGACCCTGCCTCGTTCGACCTGTCGTGGGTGGGTGCGAAGCTCCGGATCAACGGCGAGATCGTGGAGACCGGGGTGTCTGGCGCAGTGCTGGGCCACCCTGCGGACAGTGCCGCGTGGTTGGCGAACCGTTTCGCGGAACAGGGTGAGACGATCCCCGCTGGTTCGCTGCTGCTGTCCGGCTCCTTCACACGTCCCCTGCCTGTGGCCGCCGGCGACACGGTCGTTGCGGAGTACCAGGGTATGGGTGAGGTGCGCGTTCAGTTCACATGAGCCGGACGGCGGGCTTCGTGCGGGCGGACAGGTCCAGTTCCGTGCGCAGGTGCGGTCAAGGACCGATCGGCGGCGACGTCTGTCCCCCGACCGCCGGGCCCGGTCACACCCGGTGCCGCCGCACCTCTCCCCTCGCCATCCATCTTCGGCCCGCCTGCCCCAGAGCCCTGCGGCACCGTGGTGAGGAAGCGGTTGTCGAAGAGCATGTAGCGGTCGAAGAGGCTCAGGCTCATTGACGGCGATCGCTCCAGGCGGTCGAAGCGCGCGACGGCGCCCCGGAGCGTGGGGACGACGGAGGAGAACGCGGGGATCCGCTCTGCGGGTGAGTCCTGCTCCCAGCTGCCACTGGCGCGGAACTCCAGGCCGCGGTCGGTGACCCGCAGCAGCTCCAGGACCGGCTCGCCCTCGACCGGATCCACGACGAGTCCCAGATCGCCAGGACGCTGCAGGCCGAACCGGTGGCGGGCCTGCCGCCCGGCCGCAGCGGCAGCGGTGAGCCGGTGGATCGTGTGCGCGGCCTCGTCCGGATCCGAGAATTCCACTGCGGGCATCCGGCTGCACAGGTCGGCGAAGGACGCGGGCATGAGGACGGTGACCGGAGGGTGAGCCTCCGCGGTCGCCTGCGGGGCCTCGGCCTCGGCGATGTCACCCAGGATCCAGAGGATGCGGCCGTCCGGCGAGGCCTCGACCGTGAAGCGGCCCGCCGCATAGGTGTGGCGGCCGGAGGGGGTCACGAGGGTGAGCCCTGGGGCCTCCGCCCGCAGGTCGATGCCGGGCTCCCAGTCGGCCAGACCGGGCGAGTAGACCTTGAACGGCCCGGTGGCGAGTGCCTGCGGCACACCGGGTTCGAGGTCGCTGGGACCGGCGACGTCGACGGGGCTGAGGTCGGGGTGGACGGCGCGGGGAAGGCCTGCGGGGGTGTGCGAGTCCATGGCTGCTCCTGCGGTGGTGCGGCGACCCGGCGACCGCCGGCTCGTGGGCACACCGTCGCACGCGGCACGGACATGGCGGCCGCGCCTCGTCCCCGCGCGCCAGCCCCGCACAGCCCACCGCCGCATCTCATCCTCGCGACGGATCCGCGCGTCCGTGCTCTCCTCTACCCTGGCCGCATGGGTCCTCGTGTGCCGTTCGCCGCTCGTCTGTGGGGCCTCCTCACGGGGTCGACGGCACTGCCCCCGCCGGGTGGACGCGGCCGAGGCCAGGGCGCCCCGGTCTGATCCGCGATGCCTGCGCGGGGCTGGGCATCGCGCTCGTCATCGCAGGAGCGCACTGGGCGATCGTGGGCTCGGTGATCCTGAGCGACGCGTCAGACCTGAGCGCTCATCAGCCGCTCTGGCTGCGTGTCGTCGCGCCGCTTGCGTTCGGTCTCGTCGTCGCGGTGCGCCGTCGTCTCCCCGTCACCGCGCTCATCATGGGCACTGCGGTCTTCTTTGGGTTCGTGGCGCTGGGCTACCTCGAGCTGTTCGTGACGCCGTTCGTGTACTTCTACATCCTGTACTCGGCGGGCGCGTGGAGCTCCCGGCGCACCCTCGTGACCGTGCTGCGCCTCCTCATCGCCGCGGGCGTGTGGGCGTCGCATCCGCGTCACCCCGGGACACTGCCTCACCCCGGGACGCCGCCTCACCCCGCGACGCCACCTCACCCCGCGCCGCAGCCCGCCGTCAGGCAGTGCTGTCAGACCCCGCTGTCGCGCACGAACTGCTCGGGGATCCCCCTGCCTCCGATGAGGTCCGGCTGGGCCGTCCACGCCGTGAGCCCACCATTCCACCGGCAGGATCACTCCGTTGATGTAGGAAGCACGGTCCGAGGCGAGGAAGCAGATCGCATCGGCGATCTCCTCGGGCTGGGCGATGCGCCCCAGCGGGATGCGCTGGGCATAGGTCTCCTCGATGCTCGCGTCGTTGTCGAGCGTGGGGCGCAGGATCGGGGTGGCCACCGGCCCCGGAGCCACGGAGTTCACCCGGACACCGCGCCGGCTGTAGTCGACGGCCATGCTGCGGGTGAGGTTGATGACCGCTCCCTTGGCCGCCGCGTAGGCCGCCATGCGACGGTCTCCGGCCAGCCCGGAGATCGAGCTCGTCGTGACGATGCTGCCGCCGTCTGCCACCAGGTGGGGGAGCGCGGCGCGGCACAGGTGGAACACGCCGTCGAGCACGACGGACTGGACGGCCCTCCAGTCCTCGTCCTCGATCTCTGCGACTCCGCCTGCACCGCCGATCCCCGCATTCGCGACGACGATGTCGAGTCGTCCGGCCTGCCCGGCGAAGTCCGCGACGGCGGCGTCCACGGCGGCGGAGTCGGACACGTCGACCGCTGTCGTCACCAGGTTCTCCTGGTGCTCGGGGACGGAGGCGGCGAATGCTGTGAGACTGTCCGCCGCGTAGTCGAGGACTGCGACGCGCGCCCCTCCCGCCAGCAGCCTGCGGGTCACGGCGGCTCCGATCCCGGATGCACCGCCGCTCACCACCGCGGCGCGTCCTGCGAATTCTGCGTTGATCTGGGTCATGCGTTCTCCGATCATCTCGCTCATCGCCTGCGGCCGTTCGAGCGGCAGGGGCACAAGGCTGCGAGGTCCAACACCTCATCCGTCTGTGATGCGGTTCACGCTACCTGCCGTGCGCGACCCCGTCACTCACGATGATGCGACCGGCCGATTGGGTGCGGAGAGGCGCGTATCGAACCGAGTGCTGGCGAGGGTGCGCTCTGCCGACGTGATGAGGCTGAGCAGGTCGGGCGAGACGTACGCCCGCAGTCCTCTCCCGATCGAGGCCGTCTCGAGGACGCCGGCCTCCCGTAGGGTCTCGAGGGCCTTGTGCGCTGCCTGCTGCGAGACATCATGGATGCGAGCGACGGTCGCTTGGGTGAGGACCGGCGTGCCGGGCAGACCATCGAGGATCGGGGTGACGGCCGAATCGCTGCGCAGTGCGCGCTTCTTGCCTTCGGTGGCACGGTGATCAGCGACGCGCTGCGCCCAGTCCTCGCGCAGTTCGTCGATCTCATCTGCGAGGAGGCTGGCGCGCTCCGCGGCCTGGAGCACGGCGTCGGTGAAGACGCCGATCCATGTCTCCCGACCGGCTGTGACGGCGGCCGAGTCCGACGCTCCCTCTGCACGGTAGGCCGTGAGGCCCTCGATGTACCTGTCGCGGAAGGTTGCGAGCACGAGACTCACGGGCAGGATGGAATCCTCGGTGAGACCGCGACGCGTGAGGACGGTGTGGATGAGCGCGCGGCCCACGCGTCCGTTCCCGTCGGCGAACGGGTGGACCGTCTCGAACTGGGCGTGCACGAGCGCCGCCTGCACCAGGGGAGAGTGCGCAGCACCATTGATGTACTGGACGAGGTCGTCCATGAGCGCGGGCACGTGTTGAGGGGCCGGGGGCACGAACTCCGCTTCCAGCGGGTGGTGCTGGGAGCCGCCCACCCAGTTCTGGGCAGACCTCAGACCGTGGAGCTGAGGAGAATCCGTCAGAAGTGATCGCTGGAGAGCCATGATGTGCTCGACAGTGAACTCCACGACCGCGGTGCTCCTGTCGGTCGCTTCCCGGACGGCCGTCATGTTGTTCGCCACCAGCTTCGACGTCTCTCGCAGTCCCTCGACGTCTTCGTTCTGCCCCAGCTCCGCCAGAGCGACGTTCTTCGCGTTCGGGGCGATTCCCTCGATACGCGAGGACGCGATCGCCTCCGAGCGCAGCAGGAACCTGCTCACCGATGCGAGGCCGCGCGCACCGCGTCGGTCCAGCTGACGGACGGCGCTCTCCGCATGCGCGATCCGCTGTGACAGCTGGGGCGACAGCGACAGGGCGCTGTCGGACAGCGTGTCCGGGAGGTGCGAGCTGTATGGGCCGGTGCGGCGCTCGCGGCGCGGCACATGCTCGGCGACCGAGGTCGACTCCTGCTGCTCCCACGTGCCCATGCGATGTTCCCCCTCGTGACCCTGCGCTCAGCGCTAGAGAATGCTCCGAGCGCCACGGTTACAACTTTAAGCCTTAAAGTTGTAACCGTGGCCGTGTGCGATCACTTTAAGCGTTAGCCTGCACTGCCCGCTCCCGAGGCCGCACTCAGTGCCGCTGTCGGCGCCCCGCAGGCGCAGCCGTGGTTCCTGCTCCCGCATCCCACCATGTCGCCATGCGCCACAGGCGCTCGATCGGCCCCTGCCCCACGAAGCGCAGCCACAGCGTCGACCAGATCCACTGGAGGACCAGGATCGCCGCGCACACCGCCATCGCGGTCGCCCACACCCGGTCTGTGCCGGCCGCCAGTCGACGACGAAGAGTAGCGGTGGTGGCCAGCGGGACGGCGGCGGCCGCGGAGCCGTCGGGCACGCCGTGGGCGAAGGCCTCCTCGAGCTGCTCGACGTCGTCGTGGAGGGTCTTCGTGAGCTCGCCGGCGGAGCGCGCTTGGACGCGGCCCAGCGGGATCGACTGCAGCGTCTGGACGATCCGCAGGCGCAGTCGGCGGAGCATGCGGTAGGTGGCGGTGTGGGCGAGGTGCTCGGAGGCGGCGGACGTGAGCGCACGGACCACAAGGGCCACGGCGGTCCAGCCTGCGATGGCGGGGATACGTCCGAGGGCGTCGTCGACGAAGAGCGCGACGGTGACCGCGTAGACCGCCAGATAGGGGGCCAGGGAGCAGGCGGCGGACACGACGGCCAGGAGGCCCGCGGCGAGGAGGGCAAGGCGCTGCTCCCGGATCGCGTCGCGCAAAGTGGCCGTCAGGGGCGGCTCTGCGGGCGTGGCCGGGGTGGCTGCCGCGTCCGGGGGAGTGGTGGCCAGCGCGGCCGAGGTCGCGGCATGCGAAGTGGTGGTCACGGAACTGACAGTAAGGTGCACCTCACTGAAAATCAATGAGTATGTATTAAGCGACGCGGGAACCTGTCCCCGTGGTGGTGGGGCGGTTACGGTGGGCGGGTGGACGAGCGACAGGAGCAGGGTGCGAGCCGTGGACGTGGGCGTCCGCCGCGCACCCTGGTGACGCGGGACGACATCGCCGAGGCCGCCCTGAGAATCGCGGGCGACGCCGGGTTCCCGGCCCTCACCATGCACGGGCTGGCGCGCGAGCTGGGGGTGACGACGCGGGCGCTGTACAACCACGTGCGGGATCGCCAGGAGGTCGTCGATCTGGCCGCGCAGCGGATGCTCGAGGCGCTGCCGCAGACGCAGTGGTATGCGAGCCGGTGGCGGGAGTCGCTGCGGGAGGGGTATGAGGAGGCTCGGGCGGCGTACCGGCGGATGCCGCGCGCGGTGCTCGTGTCACTCGACGGGACGGTGACACCGAGCGAGGTGCCGGCGGCGCGCTTTCTGCTTGCGGAGTCGATACTGACGTTCTTCACGGACATCGGGCTGTCCCTGGAGTGGGCGATGGCGATGCGGGGCGCGTTCCTGTCCGACGTCTTCGCCCACGCGCTGCTCATCGACTACCGCTACGACCGGGGGAGTGAGGCAGTGCGCGAGGCGATGGGCCAACCGATCCCCGCTGGCTGGCTGGAGGCACAGCCGGACGTCGAGGCGCCGTTGTCTCGCGGAGTCGCCTCCCTGCCATCACTCACGAGCGACGACATGTTCGCTGCCGTTGTGGACCTGCGGATCGCGGCGATTGAGCGGCTGCTGGAGGTGGGGAACGTGGGGGAGTGAGCGCAGCCGGGGCAGAAGCGCGACGGTCGATGACAACCGACATTCAGGCGACGGGGAATCTTATGGAATGGGGATGGAATCCGGACTCGGTGATAGCCGGGGCGACAGTGCTCGCGACAATCGCGGCGATCATCGCGGGCTGGTACGCCGTGCTGTCGTTCAGGCAATTGCGGAAGCAGGCTGACGATACTGCGAAAGCAGCCGCTGCAGCGCAGGACCAGGCGAACGCCGCGAACCGGCAGCTTGAAGATGAGCGCAATCGTCGCCAGCGCGAACAAGCAGATAGATTCGCAGTGTGGACGGACCATTCGGGCGACGGCAGCGAAGTGGAGAAGCTTTTCGTCGTCATGCAGAACTCGTCAACCATGCCGATTTATGACGTGAGAATCGCCGCCTGCCTGGGCTCTACGAAGAATCCGGAACTCTTCTATGCGTTGCAGCCCAAGGAAGTTCCCCCATCCGCCGATGGTCCGGCGCGGCACCAGGCGGCAGGAGCCACGCAGACGCACTGGCCCGCCTACAAGAAGCGCCGGCCCAAGAATCCATGTCCCAGAGTTGAGGTGATTTTCAGGGACGCCGCGGGCACCACCTGGAAGAGGGACGTGGAGGGAAGGCTCGATCGCTATGACGCGACGGAGGCACCGATGCCCCCCACGTGGCTCAACCACAGGAAGAAGCCGGTAGTCCCACGAGGGTGACGCCCGCTCGCGCACGCGCGTTCTGCCTGCCCGCTGGTCCCCCCCCAACACACCGATTGATACATGAGTCAATCGGCGGTTGACCAGCAATTGACGTAGGCCCCAAATGGTGGAAAGTCCTCAAGTCGACTGTTCTCGTAGCCAACCGCGGGGAGATCGCAGTCCGGCTCATCGATGCTGTGCGCGCGGCGGGGATGACGGAAGCCGTGATCTCCGTATCAGTGAATATTCGCTTCTTCGGGGTCCACCAGTCGTGTGTTCAGGGGCCACTGCGCTGATCGCTGGATAGTGCGCGTGGGGACCAGTACTGGCGTGCTTGGGGGCCACCGTGCTTAGGCTCCTTCCGCCGCGTGTATTGGGCACGCGGCGGAAGGAGACCAATCATGGTACGGAAGATCAGGGCGAAGTTGGTGCTGCAGTTACGCGCAGACGGCCTCTCCGCACGAGCGATCGCGGCCTCTCAGGGGATGTCGCGGAAGTCCGTGACCGCGGTGTTCGAGGCCGCCGACACGGCCGGGCTCGGCTGGGACGACGTCAAGGACCGCACTGATGGCGAGGTCTACGAGCTGGTGTTCCCGGGCCGCGGTGAGCATCAGAGCGTGTTCGCTCAGCCGGACTGGGAACAGGTCCACAAGGAGCTGGCGCGGGTCGGGGTGACGCTGAAGCTGCTGCACAGCGAGTACACCGACGACTGCATCGCGGCGAGGGCGCCGGCGATGGGATATGACCGCTTCTGCCGGACCTACCAGCGCCACATCCTCGTCACCGGAGCAGCATCCAGAGTCGGACACAAGGCGGCACAGACGGTCGAGGTCGACTGGTCCGGACCGACCATGCAGCTGCATGATCCCGCCACAGGAGAAGCGACGAGGGTGTACTTGTTCGTGGGTTGTCTGCCGTTCAGCCGGTACGCGTTCGTCGAGCCTGCCCTGGATATGAAACAGGACACCTGGCTGCGGGCCCATGTGGCGATGGTCGAAGCCTTCGGCGGATCGACCCCACGAATCGTGCCGGACAACCTCAAGACCGGGGTACTCAAGCATCCCCGCGAAGGCGAGATCGTCCTCAACGACGCCCACCGGGAGATGGCCACACATTACTCCGCAGCGGTGCTGCCAGGCAGGATCAGAGCGCCGAAAGACAAGGCCAGCGTGGAGAACACCGTCTCACACGTCGCCACCTGGATCATCGCCGGACTACGAGACCGCAGGTTCGCGACTCTGCCGGAACTTCGAGCAGCGATCACCGAGCGGGTGGCGGCCTACAACGCTGAGCCGTTCCAGAAGCGACCAGGCTCCCGGCAGAGTGTGTTCGCCGCTGAGGAGCAGCCGTTGCTGACACCCCTGCCGCAGGTGGCCTACGAGATCAGCCACTGGGTCTATGGCCGGCGGGCGGCGCGCAACGGACACGTCAGTTGGCAGCGGAATCACTACTCGGTGCCGGTTGCGCATATCGGTACGAAAGTGGATCTGAGGATCATCGACCGCGTGCTGGAGGCCTACCGCGGCACCGAGCGACTGAGCAGCCACCTGCTGCTGCCCGAAGGGTCGGCCAACGAGTATCGGACGAACGATGCTGATCTGCCCAACGGTGAGAGATATCAGCCGTGGGACGCCCCGAGAGTACGAGAATGGGCCGAGCGGATCGGATCATCAGCCCTGGCGGTGGTCAACAGGATCTTCGAGTCCGTGCCGGTGGATGAGCAGGGACTCGATGCCGCCCTTGCTGTCCTGCGGCTGTCGCGGCGGTACTCGGCAGAGCGGGTGGAGGCTGCCTGCCGGATCGCTCTGGCCGGGCCGATCCGTTCCCCGCAGTACGCCCACGTACAGCCGATTCTGGCGACCGGGCAGGACAAGGCCGCCGAGCTGAGACCGCCACGAGAAGAACTTGTCGAGCACGGCGGCTACGTACGCGGGGCGTCCTACTACGCAGAAGGGGGCGCGAAATGAGCGGGACCGACGGTGAGACGAAGCGGAAGCTGCGGGAGATGGGCGCTGCCGCCCTGCTGGAGGCACTGGAGAGCGAAGACGAGAACCTCGTGCTGGGGATGGGCTTCGATGACCGGCTACGCCTCGTCGTCGATGAGGCTCACCAGACGTTCAACCACGCCAAGGTCGAGGGTCTGATCCGGCGGGCCGGGCTGCGCTACCCCGCGGCGGATCTACGCCGCGTGAACCGGGTCGAGGAACGCGGGCTGGATCGTCACGTTCTTGCCCAGCTGGCCACCTGCTCGTTCATCGAGCGTCAGCAAAACGTCGTCTTCCAGGGCTTCACCGGTTCCGGGAAGTCCTACCTGGGGTGCGCGCTGGCGAAGCAGGCCTGTCAACATCGGATCCGGGCCCACTACATCCGTATGCCTGATCTTGAAGAGGCGTGGGCGCTTGCGAAGGACAAGCCGCAGGGGACCACGAAGTTCCTCCGCAAGTACGCCGCCTTCACGTTGCTGGTCATCGATGAGTGGCTACTCGATCATCCAGATGAGTCGATGCGCAGCATGCTCTTGGAGTTGCTCGAACGTCGCTATGACAGTGCTTCGAAGGTGTTCTGTACCCAGTACGCGAAGAAGGATTGGCACCAACGACTTGGTTCCGGGGTCCATGCCGATGCGATCATGGACCGCATCGTGCACAACACCATCTGGGTCGATACCGGCACGCACTATATGCGCGAACAAGCGATACTGAACCAGTAGGAAGGCTGTCGGTGGGGGCCGGTGGCCCCCACCGACACCATCCCTGGTCCCCGACGGCAATATCGGTGGTCCCGAGAGGCAATATCGGGCTCTTCAGAGTTGAGTGTGGGTTGAGGCATCCAGCCCGCCGGCGATTAGGAGCATGCGGAGTCGATAGTGATCGAAGTTGCGGAACCCGCGAGCGATACGCCGACCGAGCTCGATGAGCCCGTTG